>JBEDMU010000052.1:0-36331 GCA_041170945.1 Pseudomonadota bacterium | reverse complement strand
AACGTGACGATTGAAGTGACTTTGATTGCTCCTATCGCCATGGAAGAAGGCTTGCGCTTTGCGATCCGCGAAGGCGGCCGCACCGTGGGCGCCGGCGTCGTTGCCAAAATCATCGCCTAAGCCATTGCATGGCCTGATCAGTCGTTGACCCCGTTCAAACGGGGCAACGGCGCCACTCGCTCTTTAAGGAAAAGTCATGCAAAAGCAAAAAATTCGCATTCGCCTCAAGGCATTTGATTACAAACTGATCGATGCATCTGCTGCTGAGATCGTCGACACTGCCAAACGTACCGGCGCGATTGTCAAGGGCCCCGTGCCCCTGCCTACACGCATGAAGCGTTTTGACATTTTGCGTTCGCCTCACGTCAACAAGACCAGCCGCGACCAGTTTGAAATCCGTACTCATCAGCGCCTGATGGACATCGTGGACCCCACCGACAAGACAGTTGACGCTCTCATGAAGCTCGACTTGCCTGCCGGCGTCGACGTCGAAATCAAGTTGCAGTAAACCTCTTCCCTGCTTCCTGTCGGAGGGGCTTGCCAAACCGACAGGGGTAGGGATATAATGCAAGGCTTGCCACGTTTTGTGGCGAGCTATTTCATCATCAGCCCCGGCCAATTGAAGTCGGGAACGGAGAAAACAATGAGTCTGAACAACTCCCTGGGGTTGTTGGGTCGCAAAGTGGGCATGATGCGCCTCTTCAATGAAGACGGTGATTCAGTGCCTGTGACGGTTGTCGACGTGTCGAACAACCGCGTGGCTCAAGTCAAAACCCAAGAGAAGGATGGCTACGACGCCCTCCAGGTGGCCTATGGTAAGCGCCGCCCCAGCCGTGTGACCAAGGCAGAAGCCGGTCATTTGGCCAAAGCCGGTGTAGAAGCCGGTGAAATCCTTCAAGAATTCCGCGTGACAGCAGATGTCGCTGCGCAATACGCCGCTGGCGCTGTTGTGCCAGCCGCTGCAGTGTTTGCTGCGGGACAAAAGGTTGACGTTCAAGGTACTTCTATCGGTAAAGGCTTTACCGGTACCATCAAGCGTCACAACTTTGGTTCACAGCGCGCATCTCACGGTAACAGCCGTTCGCACAACGTGCCCGGCTCTATCTCCATGGCTCAAGATCCTGGTCGCGTCTTCCCTGGTAAGCGCATGTCAGGTCACATGGGTGATGTCACCGTGACCACGCAAAACCTCGATATCGTCCGCGTGGACGAAGCCCGTCAACTGCTCCTGATCAAGGGTGCGGTTCCCGGCGCCAAGGGTGGTTTTGTGACTGTCAAACCCGCCGTCAAGGCAAGCAACAAAGGAGCGAACTGATGCAGGTCGAACTCCTAAACGAACAAGGCCAGGCGGCGTCACAAGTTGACGTGCCCGATACGGTCTTCGGTCGTGAATACAACGAAGCTCTGGTGCACCAAATCGTGGTGGCTTATCAAGCCAACGCACGCCAAGGCACCCGCGCTCAAAAAGACCGTGGCACCGTGGCTCACACCACTGCCAAGCCCTTCCGTCAAAAAGGCACTGGCCGTGCTCGTGCCGGTATGTCTTCGTCACCTTTGTGGCGTGGCGGCGGTCGCATTTTCCCCAACAGCCCTGAAGAAAACTTCAGCCACAAAGTCAACAAAAAGATGTATCGCGCCGGCATGGCCTCTATCTTCTCTAAGTTGGCTCGTGAAGGTCGTTTGGCCGTGGTCGACTCCATCAAAGTGGATTCACCCAAAACCAAGCAGTTGGCCGAAAAATTCAAGGCCATGAACCTCAAATCGGTTCTGGTCATTGCCGACGAAGTGGACGAAAACTTGTACTTGGCCTCGCGCAACCTGCACAACGTGCTGGTGATCGAGCCCCGTTACGCCGATCCCCTGTCGTTGGTCTTTTACAAGAAGGTCATTGTCACCAAGGGTGCCATTGCCAAACTGCAGGAGATGTTCGCATGAGCACCGTGAAGTTTGACGAAGGTCGACTGATGCAGGTCCTTGTGGCCCCCATCGTGTCCGAAAAAGCCACCAGCGTGGCTGAGTCCGCCAATACAGTGGCTTTCAAAGTGTTGCGTGATGCAACCAAGCCCGAAATCAAGGCGGCTGTTGAATTGTTGTTCAAGGTTCAGGTCAAGGGCGTTTCTGTCCTCAACCAGCAAGGCAAGACCAAGCGTTTTGGTCGCAGCGTTGGTCGTCGTGACCACGTGCGCAAAGCGTATGTCACGCTGCAGCCTGGTCAAGAGCTGAACTTTAGCGGGGAGGCTGCTTAATCATGGCCGTCATCAAAATGAAACCCACTTCGCCCGGCCGACGTGCTGTGGTGAAAGTCACTCGTGACCACCTGCACAAAGGTGATGGTTATGCGCCTTTGTTGGAACCTCAGTTCCAGAAAGCAGGCCGTAACAACAACGGTCACATCACCACCCGTCACAAGGGCGGTGGTCACAAGCATCACTATCGTGTAGTCGATTTCCGTCGCGACAAAGATGGCATTCCTGCCAAAGTTGAGCGTCTCGAATACGACCCCAACCGCAGCGCGCACATCGCCTTGTTGTGCTACGCCGATGGTGAGCGTCGTTACATCATCGCTCCTCGTGGCGTTGAAGTGGGCACTCAGCTGCAAAGCGGCTCAGAAGCGCCTATTCGCGCTGGCAACACGCTGCCTATTCGCAACATCCCCGTGGGTTCAACCATCCACTGTATCGAGTTGCAACCTGGCAAAGGCGCACAAATCGCCCGTTCAGCTGGCGCATCTGCAGTGCTGATGGCCCGTGAAGGCATCTACGCTCAGGTACGTTTGCGCTCTGGTGAAGTTCGCAAGGTACATATCGAGTGCAAAGCCACCATTGGTGAAGTTGCCAACTCCGAGCATAGCCTGCGTCAATTGGGCAAAGCGGGTGTCAAGCGTTGGATGGGTATCCGTCCCACCGTTCGTGGCGTGGCCATGAACCCGGTCGATCACCCCCATGGCGGTGGTGAAGGCCGTACCGGTGAAGCTCAGGCGCCTGTCGATCCTTGGGGCAACTTGACCAAGGGTTACCGCACCCGCAACAACCGTCGTACGCAGAACATGATTGTTTCGCGTCGTAAGAAGTAAAGGGATAACGAAATGACTCGTTCACTCAAAAAAGGTCCCTTCGTTGACCATCATCTTCTGGCCAAGACTGAAAAAGCCGTGGCCACCAACGACAAGAAGCCGGTGAAAACTTGGTCGCGTCGCTCAACGATCCTGCCCGAGTTTATCGGTCTGACGATCGCTGTGCACAACGGCAAGCAACACGTGCCGGTGTATGTCACTGAACAAATGGTTGGGCACAAGCTCGGCGAATTTTCACTGACACGCACCTTCAAAGGCCATCCGGCTGACAAGAAAGCCAAGAAGTAAGGACTGACCATGGAAACCCGCTCTATCGTTCGCGGCGTGCGACTGTCTGTTGACAAAGGACGGTTGGTCGCCGATCTCATTCGCGGCAAAAAGGTTGATCAGGCCCTGAACATCCTGACGTTCACGCAGAAAAAAGCTGCTGGTATCGTCAAGAAGGCCCTGGAGTCCGCCATTGCCAATGCCGAGCACAATCTCGGCGCCGACATTGACGAACTCAAGGTCACCAGCATTTATGTGGAACAGGGCACGACGCTTAAGCGTTTTACCGCACGCGCCAAAGGCCGCGGTAACCGCATCAGCAAGCCCACATGCCACATCTACGTGACGGTTGGAAACTAAGAGGTCAACGCAAATGGGACAAAAAATCAACCCTACCGGCTTCCGCCTTGCGGTGACTCGCAACTGGTCTAGCCGTTGGTATGCCAATAACCGTGACTTCGCTGGCATGCTGGCCGAAGACATCAAGGTTCGTGAATACCTCAAAGAGAAGCTCAAAAACGCTGCCGTGGCACGCGTTTTGATCGAGCGCCCCGCCAAAAATGCTCGCATCACCATTTTCTCGGCACGTCCGGGTGTGGTCATCGGCAAAAAAGGCGAGGACATCGAAAAACTGAAAAAAGACTTGAGCGCCAAGCTGGGCGTGCCTGTGGCAGTCAACATCGAAGAAGTGCGCAAGCCCGAAATCGATGCGCAACTGATTTCTGACAGCATCACCCAGCAGCTCGAAAAACGCATCATGTTCCGTCGCGCCATGAAACGCGCGATGCAAAACGCCATGCGTATGGGCGCACAAGGGATCAAAATCATGTCGTCGGGTCGACTCAACGGCATTGAAATTGCTCGTACCGAGTGGTACCGCGAAGGCCGTGTGCCTCTGCATACCCTGCGTGCCGATGTGGATTACGGCTTCTCCGAAGCCAAAACCACCTACGGCATTATTGGTGTGAAGGTATGGGTCTACAAGGGCGACAACTTGGGTCGTGGTGTAGAAGCGGCTGTGGCTGCTGAACCTCGCGAAGAAGAGCGTCGTCCCCGTGGTCCCCGTCGTGATGGCGCAGGCCGTCGTGGCGCACCTGGTGCACGTCGTACCACTGCTGGCGCACCTGTCGATGGCAGTGACAAACCCGCTGAAGCACTGGGTGCTGAAGCCAAACCCGCCGTTAAGCGCGTTCGCAAGGCCGCGCCCGCTGCTGCTGCGGACGGCAAAGGAGAATAAGCATGCTGCAACCGGCTCGCCGTAAATATCGCAAAGAGCAAAAAGGTCGCAACACCGGTGTCGCCACTCGCGGCAATTCGGTGGCTTTCGGTGACTTTGGCCTCAAATCCACCGACCGTGGTCGCCTGACTGCGCGTCAAATTGAGGCTGCTCGTCGTGCCATTACCCGTCACGTCAAACGTGGTGGTCGTATCTGGATTCGTGTGTTCCCTGACAAGCCCATTACCCAAAAGCCTGCTGAAGTGCGTATGGGTAACGGTAAAGGTAACATCGAGTACTACGTGGCAGAAATTCAGCCCGGTAAGGTGCTGTACGAGATCGTGGGCGTTCCCGAGCAACTCGCTCGTGAAGCTTTTGCATTGGCTGCTGCCAAGCTGCCTTTGCGCACCACGTTTGTGACCCGCATGCTTGGCCAGTAAGGAGAAACACATGAAAGCATCTGAACTGCGCCAAAAAGACGTTGCTGCCATCAAAGACGAAATCAAGTCTTTGCAGAAAGCACATTTCGGTCTGCGCATGCAAAAGGCCACTCAGCAATTGGGTAACACCGCATCGCTGGCTGAAACTCGCCGTGCTGTGGCCCGTGCCAAAACCGTTCTTGCTCAAAAGCAAGCTGCCAAATAAAGGAGCGAACCCATGACGGAAGCAAAACCCTCCCTCAAGCGCACCTTGATTGGCAAGGTGGTCAGCGACAAACGTGCCAAAACGGTTACCGTGTTGGTCGAGCGTCGTGTCAAACACGATCTCTACGACAAAATCGTGATCCGTTCCAGCAAGTACCACGCTCATGACGAAAAGGGCGAGTACAAAGTGGGCGATCTGATTGAAATCACCGAAAGCCGTCCCCTGTCTAAAACCAAGAACTGGGTGGCCTCACGTTTGATTCAAAAAGCTGTGCTGGTCTGATAACCTCGCTGTCAGCGTGGACACAGCCAAACGGCCCACAATACGTGGGCCGTTTTTATTTGGAGATTCAGCCATGATCAGCGCAGCCCAAGCTCTGCCGTCCGTTACTTTGTACGAGTATGTGTCCGTTCCTACCGAGGGTTGTGCCATCGGCCCACGCCCCGTCAATGCAGCTGAGGCTGCTCAAGGAAAAACCGTGGTGATCGTGGGTGTGCCAGGTGCCTTCACTCCCACATGTTCAGAAAAGCATTTGCCAGGCTTTATTGAAAAAGCTCAAGACCTCAAAAATGCGGGCGTCGATGAAATTTGGTGTGTCGCCGTCAACGACGCGTTTGTGATGGGCGCATGGGGTCAAGCCACTGGAGGAGCCCCTCACATTCGTTTCATGGGGGATGGTTCTGCAGAATTTGCGCAAGCCACTGGCCTGACATTCGACCTCACTGCAAAAGGGTTAGGTGTACGCAACCAACGCTATTCCATGTTGGTACGTCAAGGCAAGGTCGATGTCTTGTTTGTGGAAGCGCCGGGCAAGTTTGAGGTCAGCGACGCGCAGTCGATGCTGGACTACGTGCGCAAAGGCTCCTGAAGGTCTACCTTCAGGTACCTGGCGCCCGCAATAGGGTTGTAATAGTAGGGCGGGATCTCAACGAATCCCGCCTCTTGGTAGAGGGCGCGTGCGGCCTGCATGTCGTCTAGGGTGTCGAGTAACATCGTCGAATAACCTGCATTGCGGGCCATGGTCAGCGTGTGATCTACCAACAAGCGACCCAATCCAAACCCCCGCAAGCTCTTGGGCACATACAGTCGCTTCATTTCGCAGGCGTTTTCATAATCCACATCCAGCAACGGCCGAAAGGCACAGCAACCTGCTGCAACGCCATCAAGAGTCGCCACAAAAAGGCCTCCCAAGGGTGCCACATACTCACCGGGCAAGGTGCTCAATTCAGTTTCAAACTGCTGAAATGACAAATCAATCTTGAGACTTTGCGCATAATCTACGAACAGTGAACGCACTGTGTCCAGCCACTCCGAACGTTCGGCGTTGTGGATCAAGACTTCAGGAATCGATTCAACAGTCATGGTACGAAAAAGGAGTTAATAGGCGCTGACAGATTGCATGGTCTCCAGCGTCAACAGCCCCCAGAATAGCAGAGCCAAAATAGACAACCACAACAGCAATGCGGCCACTCGCTGAAGAGCAGAATCTTGACTGGAAACGGCCTCGTGCTCAACGTGTTTATCACCGTGAACCATGGCTGGCAATAAACGCTCACGCTTGAATCTGGCATACCAAACAATAGCCAGCACGTGAAGCAATACCCAGGCCAAAATCAACAATTTTCCAGCACCCCGATGAAACTCACTGAACGCTTCAACAGCTTCAGATGACACCCATCCTGATAGCGGACCTTGGAAGAAAATATCGTCATTGCTAAACAAGCCAGAGCCAGCCTGCAAACTTAGCAAGACCAAAATAACCACCACCGACCATGCCCCCGTGGGTGGATGACCGAGGTAACGAACCGTTGCAGATCGACCCCGCATATAAGCCCAAACATCATTGGGATTCAAGGGAAACTGCACAAAGCGTGACCAGTGACCGCCCACCACGCCCCAAATCAGTCGAAACAGGACCAAAGAAATCACCAACGTGCCTAGTCGGGAATGCCAAATCATCCATGGGCCACCCAAGTTGCCTGTAATGACCAGGCCAACCACGCTACCAACGAGCAGCCAATGAAACATCCGTGTGGGCAAATCCCAAATGCGCAATACCTTCATCATCAAAATCCGATACAGTGAGGAGTAGTCATATTACCCTCAACGCTCTGGAGTTGCACATGAAAAATATCAAGTTGTCTGTTCTTGCCTCGTTGGCTGTTGCTGTGTTGGCCGTGCCCGCACATGCCCAGTTTAAAAACGCTGAAGATGCGGTGAAGTACCGTCAGGGTGCATTCAAGGTGATGGGTGTTCACATGGGCAGCTTGGGCGCCATGGCACAAGGCAAGGCTCCTTTCAACGCCGCTGTCGCTGCCAAAGACGCTGCAGTCATTGACGAACTGGCGTCATTGCCCTGGAAGGCGTTTGGTGCTGACACCCAAAAAGACCCAGGCTCCAATGCCAAAGCCAAGGTGTGGTCAGACAAAGCAGGCTTTGACAAATTGGCCGCTGACCTAGAAAAAGCAACTGCTGCCCTGAACAAAGCCGCAGCAACTGGCGACAAAGCAGCTATTGGCGCAGCAGCGGGTGCCGTGGGCAAGGTATGCAAGGCCTGCCACGACGACTACCGCGAATAAAAATCACACCAGATCCAGCTGTGAGGGTTCCATTCCATCGCAGCTGATTGATAATGGGGCATGAATTCTGTTGTGTTACTGGCTCATGCCCCTTTGGCCAGCGCACTCAAAGAGTGCGTGCGCCATGTATTTGCCGATGAAATCGATGCGGTGTTGGCGGTCGACGTCGCGCCCAACGATCAGCCCGAGCAGGTGATTGCGCGTTTGTGTCTATGGCTCAACGATACCACCCAGCACCAAAACGTACTCATTCTCACCGACATTTTTGGGGCGACACCCTGCAACATTGCGCAGAAAGCGTGCGCCCAATCTGGAGCCCGGTTGGTCGCCGGCGTCAATGTTCCCATGCTCATGCGCGCCATGACGTATCGCCATGAACCATTAGACATCATGGCCGAACGCGTGATTGCCGGCGGACTGCAAGGCGTCATGAATGTTGCCAATACGGCTTTGCAAAACCAAAAACGTTACGCTTCACATGATCCAAACGCCCATCACCATCAGCAATAAGCTTGGGCTCCATGCTCGGGCCTCCGCCAAGTTGTCCAAGTTGGCGGGCTCTTTCGCCTGCGAAGTCAAGCTTGCTCGTGGAGAACGAAAAATCAATGCGAAAAGCATCATGGGCGTGATGATGTTGGCCGCTGGCATGGGGGCAGAAGTGGTGGTTGAAACCGACGGACCCGATGAAGCGCAAGCCATGGAGGCTTTGCTGGCGTTGATCAACGACAAGTTTGGAGAAGGCGAATGACTTTCGCCATCGTCGGTCAGGCAGTTTCACGCGGTGTGGCCATTGGCCGGGCTGTGGTCGTGGCTTCTGGTCGACTCGATGTCGATCACTACTTCATCGATTCTGAAAACACAGCATCTGAACTTGAGCGCTTGAGCCGCGCCAAAGACGACGTCATTCAAGAAATTGAACGCGTCAAAACCCAAGTCAGTTCGTTGTCGGCGCACGAAGTGCCCGCTGAACTCACGGCCTTGTTGGATGTGCACTTGATGTTGCTTGGCGATGAAAGCATCGCCGATGGTGTCAAGCAATGGGTAGTTGATCGGCGCTACAACGCTGAATGGGCCTTGGTGGCTCAGCTTGATGTTTTGTCGCGCCAGTTTGAGGAAATGCAAGACCCCTATTTGCGCGAACGTAAGGCAGATTTGGCGCAGGTGGTCGAGCGCATGTTGGCGGCTTTGCGCGGTCACGATGGGTCGTTGCTTCAACGCAACCCGCGCACTCCCAGCCAACCGGGCTTGTTAGAAGACGCGCCTGAGGTGCCTTTGGTGTTGGTCGCGCACGATTTGTCCCCAGCAGATTTGTTGCAGTTCAAGCAAAGCGTTTTTTCAGGATTTGTCACCGATGTCGGAGGCAAAACCTCGCACACCGCAATTGTGGCGCGCAGCATGGATATTCCTGCTGTGGTGGGTGCGCGCGCCTCCAGTAACACCATACGTCAAGACGACTGGGTCATCATTGACGGCGAAGCGGGCGTGGTGGTGGTCAACCCCACGCAGGCTGTGCGCGAAGAATATTTGCTCAAGCAGCAATCCTTGGCCAAGGCGCGAGGCCGATTGCGCAAATTGCGCGATACCCCGGCCATCACGCTAGATGGTCAGCGCATTTTGTTAGAGGCCAATATTGAGTTGCCCCAAGACGCCGAGCATGCAGTGGCAGCAGGCGCGGTCGGAGTGGGATTGTTCAGGAGCGAGTTTTTGTTTATGGGTCGTGTGAGCCAAGGGCTTACGCCGTTGCCTAACGAAGAAGAACAAGTTCAGGCTTATATTCAAGCCATCGAGCGCATGGAGGGCATGCCCGTCACCATACGAACGGTGGACATTGGTGCCGATAAGCCCTTGGAACGCGGTTTGCGCAGTGGCGAGGAGCATTTAAATCCAGCCTTGGGTTTGCGCGCGATTCGCTGGAGCTTGGCCGAACCCAATATGTTCTTGGCGCAATTGCGTGCCATTTTGCGCGCAGCTTCCCATGGCAAAGTCAATTTATTGATTCCCATGTTGTCGCACCCCCAAGAAATTCACAAGACCCTGCAAATGGTGCAGTTGGCGCGCGAGCAGCTTGATCAACAGGGCATGGTGTATGGACCCATTCAGCTGGGGGCCATGATTGAGGTGCCTGCGGCGGCGCTGATGGTGCCCTATTTCTTGCGTTACTTTGATTTTTTGTCCATTGGTACCAACGACCTGATTCAATACACCTTGGCGGTCGACCGGGTCGACGAATCGGTATCGCATTTGTACGATGCAGCCCATCCGGTGGTGTTGCGACTCATCGCCCAAATCATTCAACAAGCACAACAGGCGGGCAAAGGGGTGAGTGTGTGTGGCGAAATGGCAGGCGACGTCATGTGGACCCGCTTGTTGTTGGGTATGGGATTGCGTCGTTTTTCAATGCACCCCTCACAGATTCTCACTATCAAAGAACAAGTGCTCACCAGCAACACCCAAGAGCTGGCCGAGTGGGCGCAGGCTGTGATTCAAAGCGACGATCCGGCCAAGCTGTTGCAGCAAAGCGCGACTATTTAAGGTCGGTCACTCCAGCGGCATGGGCTTGCTGATCGGCGTGGTAGCTGGACCGAACCATGGCGCCTACGGCTGCATGTGAAAACCCCATCGCTTGGGCTTCGCTCTCAAATCGAGCAAAGGTAGCCGGTTCTACATAACGACGCACAGGCAAGTGGTGTCCACTGGGTGCCAAGTACTGACCGATGGTGAGCATGTCGATGTCGTGAGCCCGCATGTCGCGCATGACCTCTAAAATCTCTTCGTCGGTCTCGCCCAGGCCCACCATCAATCCACTCTTGGTTGGAATGTGCGGGAAGCGTGATTTGAAATCTTTGAGCAATTTGAGCGAATGCGCGTAGTCGGCACCTGGGCGCGCTTCTTTGTAAAGACGAGGCACGGTTTCCAAGTTGTGGTTCATCACGTCTGGCAAGCCGTTGGCCAACACATCAAGCGCCTTGTCCAGGCGGCCTCGAAAGTCTGGCACCAAGACTTCGATTTGTGTGCGGGGAGACAGTTCCCGTGTGCGCTGAATGCAATGCACGTAATGCTCGGCGCCACCGTCACGCAAATCATCGCGATCCACGCTGGTGATCACCACGTAATTGAGTTTGAGAGCGGCAATGGTTTGAGCCAACGCCAATGGCTCGTTGGCGTCTAACGGATCGGGTCGACCATGGCCTACGTCACAAAACGGACAACGACGGGTGCACTTATCGCCCATGATCATGAAGGTGGCCGTTCCTTTGCCAAAGCATTCACCAATATTGGGACAGCTGGCTTCTTCGCATACCGTGACCAATTTGTTGCTTCGCAAGATATCTTTGATTTCGTAAAAGCGGGTGCTGGGGCTGCCTGCTTTGACGCGAATCCAGTCGGGCTTTTTGAGGGTTGGCGCGTGTTCAACTTTGATAGGGATACGCGACACCTTGTCAGCCGACTTTTGTTTGGCGGTTGGATCGTAAGCGGGGGGGGATGAAGGAGTGTTCATGTGCCAAGCAAAGGAATCAGGTGGGCTAGCAGGCGCTCTTGCACGTGTGCCGTAGAGGTGTCAACCCCAATTGTATGAAGGTCTACCGTTTGCAGGCCTGCGTAACCACAGGGGTTGATGCGCAAGAAGGGTTCAAGATTCATACGCACATTCAGAGACAGCCCATGATACGTGCAATGGCGGTGTACTTTGATGCCCAAGGCGGCTACTTTGCCCAGTCCTTGGAGATTGGGTTGACCGTCTGATGAATCTGGCCACCGCTGGTGTGCGCTTGGGTCTGCCAGGCGCACATAAATTCCAGGTGCGGAGCGAACCCGGTGGCCGGTGATGTTGACATCACGCAGGGTGCGAATCACCGCTTCTTCTAGGCGGTAAACATATTCTTTGACAAAGTAGCCACGCCGTTGCAAGTTGAGCAAAGGGTACACCACCAATTGACCCGGTCCGTGGTAGGTGACTTGCCCCCCGCGGTTGGTTTGGATCACCGGAATGTCGCCCGGGTTGAGCAAGTGTGAGGGCAGCCCAGCTAAGCCTTGTGTAAACACAGGAGGATGTTCGCACGTCCACAGCTCGTCTGACGTGTTGTCTTGGCGAGCTTCGGTAAAGCTTTGCATGCGAGCAAAGGCTTCTTCGTATGGCACCGTTCCCAAATGTTGTACGGTGATCACAAGACAACCTTCACCATGGGGTGAGTGGTGAGGGTGCGGTACAACTCATCGAGTTGTTCGCGGTGAGTGACCCATACCGACAAGGTCACGCCGGTGTATTTGCCAGTTTTGCTTGAGCGAATTTCCACGTGTTGACGATCAAATGTCGCTTCAAAGTGGCGCGCAATATCCACCATGGCTTCCACAAAACCATCACAGGCTTCGCCCATGACCTTGATGGGAAAGCGGCAGGGGTATTCGATCAGGGATTCGGAGTCAGACACAAGAAGGGGCTACCAATGAACAGCATGAAATTTGACATGGATTATCCTCCCGACAGATTCAGATGGGTGGACCGAGGGTTTTTCCGTATAATCGCGCCCTGATTGACCAGTTGGAGGAGATCTTGTCAATTCCGCGTAATCTGGATCCCTCACAATCCGCGCCACGCTCAAGCGCCTCTGACAGAGGCGACGAAGCTGACGAAATTGCAGACGAATTTGAGCCTCTCTCGGCCCAGCAGGCACAAGAGTGGCGCAGTCGCCAAGTGGAGTTCAATCCAC
Organism: Pseudomonadota bacterium; assembly: GCA_041170945.1. Lineage (GTDB taxonomy): Bacteria > Pseudomonadota > Gammaproteobacteria > Burkholderiales > Burkholderiaceae_C > RS62. The sequence continues at coordinate 23,842 of JBEDMU010000052.1, read as the reverse complement.
TTCGGGCTGTTTTGTGGCAATTGGCTTGGGGCGTGTTGCTGGTTTTGGGCGTCTTTGCTGGTTGGGGTGGCGCAGTTGGCGTTTCCTTCCTGCATGGGTGCTTGGCATTTTGGTTGCCCTCCCTCTGGATGGCCAGAAGGATGGTAAAGGCGCAGGGTCGCTCTCAAGGAGCGGCTACAGCGCTGGCAGGTTTTTTTGGATTGGAGCTGCTCAAGGTGGCCCTGGCTGTGGTGTTGTTGTCCATGGCGGTGGTGGTTCCTTGGGCGGTAAATTGGCCAGCATTGCTGGTGGGTTTAATCGTGGCGCTCAAGCTGCATGTGGTGGTCTCGTGGAGGCTGTTGCAGCAAAAGCGCAAAGACAATTGAAATAAGGCTTGGTTTAACATGGCATCAGCAGGCGTGGGCCCTACCCCCGGCGAATACATCCAGCACCACCTGACTCACTTGACCAATACGGGTCATAAGCAGGCGTCGATTGTCGATTTTTCCGTCATCAACCTGGATTCCGTGGTGGTTGCCGCGACGTTGGGTCTGTTGACCGTATTCGTGTTGTGGCTGGCTGCTCGCAAAGCCACCGCCGGTACACCGGGTCGTTTCCAAGCCGCGGTTGAAATGTTGGTTGAAATGGTAGAAAACCAAGCCAAGGGCGTGATTCACAACGCCCAAAGCCGCAAACTGATTGCTCCTTTGGCGCTGACCGTCTTTGTCTGGATCTTCATGATGAACTTCATGGACATGTTGCCGGTCGATTTGTTGCCAGCTTTGTGGACCAGCTACTACGAAGCCACAGGCCACGATCCGCACCACGCCTATTTGCGTGTAGTGCCCACAGCAGATCTTTCGACCACCTTGGGCTTGTCTACCTCGGTGTTGGTCATGTGCTTGTTCTACAACATCAAAATCAAAGGCCTTGGAGGCTGGGCTCACGAGTTGGTGAGTGCTCCCTTCGGTACCAGCCGCAACCCCGTGTGGGCGCTGTTGCTGGGCGTGGCCAATTTCTCCATGCAGATGATCGAGTTCATCGCCAAAACGGTGTCTCATGGCATGCGACTGTTCGGCAACATGTTTGCTGGCGAACTCGTGTTCATGCTGATTGCTCTGCTGGGTGGTTATGCAGCTTTGTCGCTGACTGGCGGCTTGTTGTTTGTCGGCCATTTGGTCGCAGGTACGGTGTGGACGCTGTTCCACATTTTGATCATCACGCTTCAGGCGTTCATCTTCATGATGCTGGCACTCATTTACTTGGGTCAGGCTCACGATGCGCACTAAGCGGTGAGTTGAGGTTTTTTCTTTTTCTATTTTTCCGTTTCTTTCTAAGGAGTCATCATGGAAAACATTCTGGGTCTGGTTGCACTGGCTTGTGGTTTGATCGTTGGTCTTGGTGCCATCGGTGCATCTATCGGTATCGCTCTGATGGGTGGCAAATTCCTCGAGTCATCAGCCCGTCAGCCTGAGCTGATGAACGACCTCCAGACCAAAATGTTCATTTTGGCCGGTCTGATCGACGCTGCCTTCCTGATCGGTGTTGCTATCGCTCTGCTGTTTGCTTTCGCCAACCCCTTCGTGCTGGCCGCCTAAGAAACGGATGCCCCGTGTGCTGGGGCCTTGGCGCGTGAGTGTCCTAAAGATGCTGCGTGACCAGGTTCCGCACCGAGGTGTTGGACATGAACACTAACCGAAAGGTGTTGCGATGAATATCAATGCAACGCTGTTCGCTCAGGCCATCGTCTTTGCGGTTTTGGTGTGGTTCACGATGAAATTCGTGTGGCCCCCCATTGCCAAGGCACTGGATGAGCGTGCTGTGAAAATTGCTGAAGGTCTTGCTGCTGCCGATAAAGCTCGTACCGATCTTGCGGCTGCCAATCAGCGCGTCGAAGAAGAGCTCAACAAGTCTCGCAACGACTCCGCCACCCGTTTGGCCGACGCAGAACGTCGTGCACAGGCCTTGATCGAAGAAGCCAAGGCACGTGCTACGGATGAAGCGTCCAAAATTGTGGCGTCTGCTCGTCAAGAAGCGCAAGCAGAAATCCACAAGGTCCGCGAAGCTTTGCGTGATGAAGTGGCCGCATTGGCTGTCAAGGGTGCAGAACAAATTCTGCGTCGTGAAGTCAACGCCGGCGTTCACGCCGAGTTGCTGAATCGCCTCAAGGCTGAACTCTGATCGGGTGAAACATGGCTGAACTTGCCACCATTGCACGGCCTTACGCCGAAGCCCTGTACCAAGTGGTACAGGCCGACGCTCCTGCTGCACTCGCTTGGCTTGATGTAGCGGCTGCGGTTGCCACCACGCCCGAGATGCTCGAGCTGGCGCAAAACCCTAAAGTGGCCTCTGACAAGGTCACGCAGGTGCTCACCGATTTGGTGGCCACCAAGGTCGCCATCAACGACGCGGGAAAAAACTTCTTGCGTTTGGTGGTGGATAACGGTCGTTTGGCCGCGCTGGGCGAGGTCGCAGCTCAGGTGCGCGAGCGTCACAATGCCCGTCAAGGCGTCAGTGAAGCCCAGGTATTTAGTGCTTTTGATCTCGATGGCCAGACGGTCAACGAGTTGTCATCGGCACTCGAAAAGCGATTTGGTCGCAAGCTGCAACTCAGCGTACAGGTTGATCCTGAGCTGATTGGTGGTGTGCGCGTGGTGGTGGGTGACGAGGTGCTCGACACTTCTGTCAAGGCCCGACTCCAACAGATGAAAGCGGCGCTGACGGCATAAGGCTGCAGCATCGAGGCGTTCAAACAATTAACTTATCAAGGAAAGAGTCATGCAACTCAATCCCGCAGAAATCTCCGAACTGATCAAATCCCGCATTGCCGGCCTGGGTGACCAGTCCAATGTGCGCAACGAGGGCACTGTTGTGTCCGTTACCGACGGCATCTGCCGCATTCACGGCTTGTCCGATGTGATGCAAGGTGAAATGCTCGAATTCCCCGCAGCCGCTGATGGCACTGCCACGTTCGGTTTGGCGCTGAACCTCGAGCGCGACTCTGTCGGCGCCGTGATTTTGGGTGCATACGAACACATTTCAGAAGGCGATACTGTCAAGTGCACAGGTCGCATTTTGGAAGTGCCCGTGGGTCCCGAGCTGGTGGGTCGCGTGGTCGATGCACTGGGCCGTCCCATCGATGGCAAGGGTCCCATCAACGCCAAAATGACCGACGTGATCGAAAAAGTGGCGCCTGGTGTGATTGCCCGTCAATCAGTTGACCAGCCCATGCAAACCGGTCTGAAGTCGATTGACTCCATGGTGCCTATTGGCCGTGGTCAGCGCGAATTGATCATTGGTGACCGCCAAACCGGTAAAACCGCTGTGGCCATCGACACCATCATCAATCAAAAAGGTCAGAACATGACCTGCGTGTACGTGGCGATTGGTCAAAAGGCTTCGTCCATTAAAAACGTGGTTCGTGCTCTGGAGCAAGCTGGTGCGATGGAATACACCATTGTGGTGGCTGCATCTGCTTCTGAATCAGCTGCTATGCAGTACGTGTCTGCATATTCGGGCTGTACCATGGGCGAATACTTCCGCGATCGTGGCCAAGATGCCTTGATCGTGTACGACGATTTGTCGAAGCAGGCTGTGGCATATCGCCAAGTGTCCTTGCTGTTGCGTCGTCCTCCTGGTCGTGAAGCCTACCCTGGCGACGTGTTCTATCTCCACAGTCGTTTGCTCGAGCGTGCTGCTCGCGTCAACGCCGACTATGTAGAAGCGTTCACCAAGGGTGAAGTCAAAGGCAAAACAGGTTCTTTGACCGCTCTGCCGATCATCGAAACCCAAGCCGGTGACGTGTCTGCTTTCGTTCCAACCAACGTGATCTCCATTACCGATGGTCAGATCTTCTTGGAAACCAGCCTGTTTAACGCGGGTGTCCGTCCTGCGATTAACGCCGGTATTTCGGTGTCACGTGTGGGTGGCGCAGCTCAAACCAAGCTGGTCAAAAACTTGTCAGGTGGTATCCGTACCGACTTGGCCCAGTACCGTGAATTGGCAGCTTTTGCCCAGTTTGCTTCCGATCTTGACGAGGCGACACGCAAGCAGCTCGATCGTGGTGCCCGTGTGACCGAGCTGCTCAAACAAGCTCAGTACAGCCCTCTGTCGATCAGCCTCATGGGAGCATCGTTGTTCGCTGTGAACAAGGGTTACATGGACAGCCTCGAAGTCAAACAAGTGTTGGCATTTGAAGCTGGTTTGCACGCACACCTCAAGGACAAGCACGCAGCACTGTTGCAAAAGCTTGAAGCAAACAAAGCGATGGACAAAGAGGCCGAAGCCGAATTGGAAGCCGCCATTGTTGAATTCAAGAAAACAGGCAGCTACTAAGTCCTGCCGATAGGCACCCAACCAAGGAGCTTCAATGGCAGCAGGTAAGGAAATACGCGGCAAGATCAAATCGGTGGAAAACACCAAGAAGATCACCAAGGCCATGGAAATGGTGGCTGCGTCCAAAATGCGTAAAGCGCAGGATCGCATGCATTCTGCGCGCCCCTACAGCGACAAGGTGCGTCAGATTGCGGCGCACCTGAGTCGCGCTAATCCTGAGTATGTGCACCCCTGCATGAAGCAGAACACGGCAGACACCGTGGGTTTGGTGGTGGTGAGCACCGACAAAGGATTGTGCGGAGGCCTCAATACCAACTTGTTGCGTGCAGTCACCAACAAAATTCGTGATCTGCAAGCCGCCGGTAAAAAAGTAGAGGTCGTGGCCATTGGCAACAAGGGCTTGGGTTTCATGAACCGCTTGGGCGCTCGTGTGGTGGCCCATGTGACGGCTTTGGGTGACACGCCTCACCTTGAGCGCCTCATCGGACCCGTGCGTGTGTTGCTCGATGCCTATACCCAAGGCAAGCTCGAAACGGTGTATGTCTGCACCAACCGCTTTGTCAACACGATGCGCCAAGAGCCTACCATCAGTCAGTTGCTGCCCGTGGCAGTTGACTCGCTCGATGAAGGCATGCCCAAACACAGCTGGGACTACATCTACGAACCCGATGCTATCAGTGTGATCGACGATCTGCTGGTGCGCTATATCGAATCGCAGGTGTATCAAGCGGTGGCTGAAAACATGGCGTCAGAACAGTCTGCTCGCATGGTGGCCATGAAGGCCGCTACCGACAACGCTGGCAACGTCATCAGCGAACTCAAGCTGGTGTACAACAAAACACGTCAGGCAAGCATCACGAAAGAATTGTCCGAGATCGTCGCGGGTGCCGCAGCGGTTTAAGTGGATCAACAAGAATTTTCAAGTATTCAAGCAAAGGTATCCATCATGTCTCAAGTTCAAGGCAAGATTGTTCAGTGTATTGGCGCCGTGGTCGACGTCGAGTTTCCTCGCGACCAAATGCCCCGCGTTTATGACGCTCTCAAAATGGAAGGCTCGGCTCTGACGCTGGAGGTTCAGCAGCAGTTGGGCGACGGCATCGTTCGTACCATTGCGTTGGGCTCTTCTGACGGATTGCGTCGTGGCTCTATGGTTTACAACACGGGTGCCAACATCACGGTGCCTGTGGGCAAAGCCACTCTGGGCCGCATCATGGACGTGTTGGGTAACCCCATCGATGAGCGTGGTCCTGTTGACAACTCGCTGAGCGCTCCTATTCACCGCAAAGCTCCCGCATACGACGAGTTGGCTCCTTCTACCGAGTTGCTCGAAACCGGCATCAAGGTGATTGACTTGGTATGCCCCTTTGCCAAGGGCGGTAAAGTGGGTCTGTTCGGTGGTGCCGGTGTGGGCAAAACCGTGAACATGATGGAACTGATCAACAACATCGCCAAGGCCCACAGTGGTTTGTCGGTGTTTGCTGGCGTGGGCGAACGTACCCGTGAAGGCAACGACTTCTATCACGAGATGGCCGATTCTGGTGTGGTGAACCTTGAAAACCTGCCCGAATCTAAAGTGTCGATGGTCTATGGTCAGATGAACGAGCCTCCTGGCAACCGTTTGCGTGTGGCCCTGACAGGTTTGACCATTGCCGAGTCTTTCCGTGACGAAGGCCGTGACGTGTTGTTCTTCGTGGACAACATCTACCGTTACACCTTGGCCGGCACCGAAGTGTCTGCTTTGTTGGGTCGTATGCCTTCTGCTGTGGGCTACCAGCCTACTCTGGCCGAAGAAATGGGTCGTTTGCAAGAACGTATCACGTCTACCAAAGTGGGCTCCATCACATCGATTCAAGCCGTTTACGTGCCTGCCGATGACTTGACCGACCCCTCTCCTGCCACCACCTTTGCTCACTTGGACTCCACGGTGGTGTTGTCTCGTGATATTGCTGCTTTGGGTATTTACCCCGCTGTTGATCCTTTGGACTCCACCAGCCGTCAGCTCGATCCTCATGTGGTCGGCCAAGAGCACTATGAAGTGGCCCGTGCGGTTCAGGGTACGTTGCAACGCTACAAAGAATTGCGCGACATCATCGCCATTTTGGGTATGGATGAATTGGCCCCCGAAGACAAGTTGACCGTGGCTCGTGCTCGTAAGATGCAACGTTTCCTGTCACAGCCTTTCCACGTGGCCGAAGTGTTTACCGGTTCACCCGGCAAGTATGTGACCCTGGCAGAAACCATTCGTGGTTTCAAGATGATCGTTGGTGGTGAGTGTGATCACTTGCCCGAGCAGGCTTTCTACATGGTGGGTACCATTGACGAAGCCTTCGAGAAGGCCAAGAAGATCGCCGGCTGATCCATTTAGGAGCCCTCATGAGCACCATTCAAGTCGACGTGGTCAGCGCTGAAGAGAGTATCTTCAGCGGTCAGGCCAAATTCGTGGCTCTGCCGGGTGAGGCAGGTGAGCTGGGCGTCTTGCCTGGCCACGTGCCTCTCATCAGCCGCATCAAGCCAGGTGCAGTGCGCATCGAAAAAGCCGATGGCGACGAAGAATTTGTCTTCGTGGCTGGAGGCATACTCGAAGTTCAACCTCACCATGTGACTGTGTTGAGCGACACCGCTATTCGGGGTCATGACCTTGATGAAGCCAAAGCCAACGAGGCACGCAAACAGGCCGAAGAAGCCCTTCGCAATGCCAAGAGCGAAGTGGAAGTGGCCACTGCACAAGCCGAATTGGCCGTGATGGCGGCCCAGTTGGCTGCGTTGCAAAAGTTCCGCAAAACTCGCTGATCAGTTTTGCCCGTGGCCAAGCGTCCACATCTCGTGCTCAGTTCGCCAGACGATGTCGAGCACGCGTTTTACGACGCTTTGGCCCACGCTGACCTCGAAGCCCTGATGGCGTGCTGGGCTGAAGACGAAGAGGTGAGTTGTATTGCCCCAGGAATTGAACCGTTGCATGGTCGAGAAGCCATTCAGCGCGTTTTTGCCGATATGTTTGAGCGCGGCATGATCCCGGTGCGCCCCGTGCATGTGCACAAAACCGACGGCATGCAACACGCGGTGCATACCGTTACTGAACACGTTCAAGTACAAACCGATGGTGGTGCGGCTGTGGCCGTGATTTGGGCCACCAATGTTTACGTGCGCACGTCGCACGGTTGGCGTTTGGTGTTGCACCATGCCAGCACCGGCCAGTTGTTGGCCGAAACCCCCGAAGACTACCCTTCTCCATCGACGGTTCTGCATTGATGCTCCTTTCGAACGCGAGTTGGTCGTGCACGTCTCCTGCATGGCTGCCCGATGGACACACACAAACCATTTGGTCGGCCAAGGTGGCGAGTCGCGGTTGGGGTGCCAGCGCCATTCCATGGCAACGCGAGCGATGGACGACTGCTGATCATGACTTCATCGATGTAGATGTGTTTGAGCCCATCGAGCAATCAGTCGATCAGACGTTGGTGTTGTTTCACGGACTAGAGGGATCATCGGCCAGTCACTACGCACAAGGATTTGCTCGCGTTGCACAGCAGCACGGATTGCGTTTGGTGGTACCGCACTTTCGAGGATGCTCGGGTGAAATCAATGTGGCTCCTCGGGCTTATCACTCGGGGGATCACGCTGAGATAGATTGGTTGCTCAAACGAATGCACTTACGGTATGGACGCGTCCATGCGGTGGGCATTTCGTTGGGCGGTAATGCGCTCATGCATTGGGCTGGAGTGGCCGCACTGGAAGCATCTGAACAGGTGCTGTCTGTGTGTAGCGTAGGTTCACCACTGGATTTGGTGGCCAGCGGCAAGGCGTTGGCAACAGGCTTGAACCGGTGGATTTACACCCCCATGTTTTTGCGCACCATGAAACGCAAAGCCCAACAAAAACACGAACAGTTTCCAGGGTTGTTTGACTTGAAACGGGCGATGGGGGCGAGCACGTTGATTGAGTTTGACGATGCGTTCACGGCCCCTGTGCATGGCTTTGATGGGGTGTGGGACTATTGGACGCGTGCCTCTGCCAAACCCTTGCTCAAGCACGTGCAAGTTCCGGCGTTGTGTTTGAATGCATGCAACGATCCGTTTGTGCCGGCTCAATCGTTGCCCGTTCCTCATGACGTGTCTGAGCATGTAACCCTGTGGCAGCCGTCACAAGGAGGTCATGTGGGTTTTGTGCGCGGACATTGGCCATGGGCCACCGATGTGCTGTGCATGCCACAAGCAGTGATGGAGTGGGCCATGCAACACCACGACAAACGTTAAAAACAAGTGCGCTGGTAGAATTCGCCCACACAATGCGGCTGTAGCTCAGTGGATAGAGTATTGGCCTCCGAAGCCAAGGGTCGTGGGTTCGATCCCCGCCAGCCGCGCCACATGGCCCATCATGAACGGGTACTGACTCGGGTTCCAAAAATTGCAGTGCCGATGCGAACCATGGTGCTGCCCTGGGCAACAGCCGCTTCAAGGTCGTCGCTCATGCCCATCGACAAAGTATCTAGGTTCAAGCCCAGATGTTGCCACGATTGAAGCAGCTCGCGCGCTTGAGCAAAGACCGCTTCTTGTTGTTGACGAGTGGGGTAAGGCTCGGGAATGCACATCAGGCCACGCAGGCGCAAGCGTGGCCATTGCTGAAATCGTTGAGCCAGGGCGGTGGCGTCTTGCGCAGACAAACCTGATTTGTTGGGCCCTTGATCGAGGTTGACTTGGATGCACACGTTCAGGGGGTTGCGATCAGCGGGACGCTGGTCGTTTAAACGTTGAGCCAGTTTGCTCGAGTCTAACGATTGAATCCAGTCAAAGTGTGAAGCGATCCATTTGCTTTTGTTGCTTTGGACAGGGCCGATGCAGTGCCATTCAATGTGGGCACGCAAGTCGGACAAAGCGTCGATTTTGTCGACACCTTCTTGGACATAGTTCTCGCCAAAGGCGTTTAGGCCGCAGGTATGTGCAGCACGCACCGCATTTGCAGGGTGAAGTTTGCTGACCGCCAAACAACGAATCGACTCAGGGTCGCGACCTGCCGCCAGCGCCGCATCAGAAATGCGTTGCAAGACTTGTTCGATGCGAGCTTTCATGGGGTGGATATCGGTCATGGGCAAAGGTGTCGGGCACAATAAACAAACCCAATCGTAACCAACCTAACAGGAAAAAACACATGAGTGCCTTGTTTCAGCCCAAAGCCACTGCACCCCAAGATGCGATGTACCAGCCTGCGCGTGTCGCTTTTGTGGGTCTGGGGGTCATGGGTGGGCCCATGGCGGCTCATTTGGCTCATGCAGGGCATCAAGTGACGGTTTACAACCGCAACGCCGCCAAAGCACAGGCATGGTTGCAAGAAGTGACGAACATGGGGTTGAGTGCTCGTGTAGCGTCTACACCCGCACAAGCGGCAGCAGAGGCTGAGGTGGTATTTGTGTGTGTGGGCAATGACGATGATGTGCGTCAGGTGGTGTTGGGCCCAGAGGGGTTGATGCAAAGTCTAAAAGCGCAGTCGGTGGTCGTGGACCACACCACCACCTCGGCTGAAGTGGCACGCGAATTGAGCGCCGAGTTGAAGCGGTATTCAGTGGCATTTGTTGACGCACCTGTATCTGGTGGGCAGGTGGGGGCACAACAGGGCATGCTGACCGTGATGTGCGGGGGTGAAGAGGAAGCGTTTGCGCGTGCAAAGCCTTTGATCATGGCGTTTGCCAAGGCCTGTACTTATATGGGGCCTTCGGGCTACGGCCAACTCACCAAGATGGTGAATCAAATATGCATTGCTGGACTATTGCAAGGGTTGTCTGAGGCCGTGGCATTTGGACAGCGAGCAGGGCTGGATATGCATCGGGTTTTGGATGTCATTGGCAAAGGAGCTGCTCAAAGCTGGCAAATGGACAACCGAGGCAAAACCATGGTCGAAGACCGATTTGATTTTGGATTTGCCGTGGACTGGATGCGCAAAGACTTAGGCCTGGTCTTGACCGAAGGCAAACGCTTGGGAGCAACCTTGCCCGTGACTGAACTGGTGAATCAGATGTATGCAGAAGTTCAAGCCATGGGTGGTGGTCGCTGGGACACGTCCAGTCTGATCAAGCGGCTTATTTGACAGGCGGACGTGGTTGCAAACGTTTGAGGTCGTCTTCGGTGATGGTTTCAAACGCACGCACCACTTTGGCGACACCCGATACGGTACGCACTGCGTTGGTCACGGCGTCGATTTCGCGTGGGGTGAGCATGCCCATCAGGTACACCGTGCCACGCTCTGTGGTGACTTTGGTGGCCAAACCATCGACGCCAGGTACATCGAGTAAACGTGCTTTGACCTTGGTGGTGATGACCACATCGTTCCCACGTTGCGTGAGTGATGAAGGTAGCCCCACGACCAATTCATTGAGCGTTTTGTTGACGTTTTCAATTTCTGCAGCCAGTTGAACCACTTTGGCCTTGTCGCCTTCAGCAGGAACTTCACCCGTGAGAAGCACCGTGCGGTTGTAACTGGTGACGTTGACGTGGGCACGGTCACCAAAAGCTTGATTGATTTTGGTGGTGAGCTTGAGTTCGATCATTTGATCTTCAAGCTGGGCTCCTGAGGTGCGCCGATCGGTTGCGGCAAACACGCCAGTGGCCGCTCCACCAATGACCAAAGGTGCACAAGCACCCAAGACGGTGGCGCTGATGGTGGCAACCAACAAGGTTTGAATGAAACGGGAAGAGGGGATCATGTGAGACTCCATCAGGGCTCATCGCCCATGAGTTGCAGGTCAAGCGCTGAACACATGGCCAACGCAATCAAGGATTGTGCATGAAGAATGGCAGCTGTGGACTCTAGCCCCAAGGCCAAGGCAACATCCGTGTCTTGTAGGGTTTGAATCAGCCCCGAACCGTCTCCACCGGCTACTCCCACCACCGTCATGCCTTTTTCTTGAGCCACCTCGGCCAGTTTGACCAAAGCCAGGTCTTGCCCTTTGAGGCTCCAGATCACCAACAAGTCGTCTTCGTTGCCATGAGCCATGAGTTGACGACTGAGGGACCCCTCGTGTCCATCTGACGATAAAGTCCACGCCGGCAATGCAGGACGATCTCGTTCAAGACCGTGGGTGAGCACATGGGTCCAAAGCTGTGCAGTGGGCAAGCTGGCCGACCAACCAGCGGTGAGCAAACGCCCACCATTGGTCAGACTGGCGGCCATGGCCATGACCGCCGCCTCAAGAGCCGAAGCCCAAGAGGGGGCATTTTGGTAAGCCTGGTCGGCTCGGTCAATGAGAAACTGTTCGATGCGCTGAGACAGCATGGCGTGATGATACCTGTGAATCGATGATGATGCAGACCGGATCACATGCAGAATGCACCACGAATCCAGTCAACTCGTTGGGGAGAAGGAGGCCACTGGTGCAATGCGACCACATCAAATCGGCAATACGGGTGAGCTGGCATGTGGGTCAAAAAATGACGTGCTGCAAAAATCAATCGTTGTTGTTTGGTGCGATTGACCGATGCAGCAGCCCCACCCCAGTCTTGATGTGTTCGCAACCGAACTTCGACAAACACCAAGGTGTTGTCACTCTCACGCATAATCAGATCAATTTCTCCACCTCCGCGACCTGGGTTTTTGAAGTGTTGTGCTACCAAGGTTAGGCCTTGATGGCCCAGCCACTGTGCGACCCAAGTTTCAGCATCCAGTCCGCGTTGTCGGCGGTCGGTGGGCTTGAGTCTGTTTGAGAAAGCGTGAACCATTCATGAATCCTTGGGGTGATTTGGTGCAAGCGGCGGCCCATATTTGCGAGGGGCAGACATTGCCACGGGGTGCCTTGTATATGGTGGGCACACCCATAGGCAATTTGGCCGATTTGAGCGTGCGAGCCATCCATGTGTTGGCTGTGTGTGACACGTTGGCGTGCGAAGACACGCGTCAATCGCAGCGTCTGCTTCAAGCATTGGGCTTGCGCAAGCCCATGTTGGCGGTTCATCAGCACAACGAAGCTGAGGCTGCGCATGCGGTGGTTGAGCGGTTGGCGGCGGGTGAGCGAGTGGCATATGTGACTGACGCAGGTACGCCCGGTATCAGCGACCCGGGCGCACGCTTGTGTGCAGGAGTGTTAGCAGCAGGGTATGCGGCTATTCCTATTCCTGGTCCCAGCAGCGTGACGACTTTGCTCAGCGTATCGGCTTGGAAAGAAGCCGTCAACGATGCGCGAGGTCAAGGGTTTGTGTTTGCGGGATTTTTACCGGCTAAAGGCACTGAACGTCAGTTGGCTTTGCAGGCGTGGCTTGAAGAGCCGCGTGGTGTGGTGTGGTTGGAAGCGCCGCATCGGATGGCCACTTTGGCACAAGAACTCAAAATCATGGGTAAACGTCGTCTGACCTTGGGTCGAGAGTTGACCAAGCAGCACGAACAAGTGGTGGAGTTGGCCGCAGATGAGTTATCCGTTTGGTTGACACAGCACCCAGATCAAGCCGAACGAGGTGAGTGGATCTTGGCCTTGCATCCTTTTTCAACTCAACCATCACAGCCAGAAGAGGGAGCCATCAGCGCACAGGCACAGCGTTTGATGCAACTGCTGATGCCAGAGATGGCGCTCAAATCTGCGGCTCGGATCACGGCAGAGCTCACACCCGATCGTCGCAATGATTTATATGCGTGGGGGCTCAAGCAGCAAAATCACCAGACCTGATCTCATGCGGTCAGGCTTCGGTCCAGCGACTCAGCGATTCGTAATCAGTCTGGCCTCGTCGGTTGGAATATCGTCGCGTGGCGTCTAGTGTTTCAATGGCCAAGGTGGCGTCGCGACCCTTGTAAACCGATTCTTGTAACCAAAGTGCTTCTTGTGCCATGAGGGGTGCGGCAATGAAGCGGTACCACACGCGTTCTTCGGCGTCCCAACGGTAACCGGCTTGGCGCAACACGTCTTTTGATTCAAAGGGTGAGCCGGTGGCTTGAACACGCAACGTGGGTTGTTGAACCGATTGCCACAGCAGTTGCCAACCGGTTTGCGATTGGAGCGGTGATTCGGCGGTAGTGCGCTTGAACGGCTGTGACAGCAAGCTCAGCACGGCGCGACAGTCGATTTCGGCGCGGTGGGCATCGTAAAACCACCCCATTTCATGAGCCAAAAATTCAAGCTTCACCGATCCATGCCCCAGTTGCTTCCAGGGAATGTCTTGAACCGAACAGCCCCATGCCAGTTCGGCAAAAGCAGGCCATCGTTGTTCCATGAATTTGCGATCGAAACCGGCATTGTGAGCGACAACAACATCCACTTCCTGTAAGGCCGACTCCACAGAAACATCGTCAATGTGTTGGCCCGTCACCATGGCATCGTCAATGCCAGTCAATTGAATCACTTCTGGGGGGATGGGTTTTTTGGGGTCTTCAAGGCCGCCACAACAGGTCACGTCACCACATGGCTGACCTGTGACGAGATTGATGTTGACGATCAACATGCTCAATTCAATGATTCGTTCACGAGCGGGGTCGAGCCCCGTGGTTTCGGTATCCACCACTGCCACCCGGAAGGAGGGATCGCTGGGTGAGCACGGGGGATAGTGGTTGATCACCGGAAGCCGACGCAATATCCGATATTGACCACTCTCCTCCAAGGCCTTGGCAGCTTGTTCTAAATCATTGACAGGGGTGCAAGAGGGGCTTGGGATTGGAGCGACAGTGGAGTGATGTGTATGGCGCTTGGGCGCCACTTTGCGTGGAGTTTCGGGCGCCACAAATGCAGCACCAAAATCGAAACCAATTTGATCAGGAGAGGAAGCGGTAGCCACTAAAAACGTTCCAATTCAGGGAATTTGAGCTGACCACCTCGAACCAGCATCTTGCCGTACTCGGCGCAGCGATGCAACGTGGGGACAGCCTTGCCAGGATTGAGCAAGCCTTGAGGGTCGAAGGCAAACTTCAAGGCCCACATTTGTTCGCGCTCGGCGTCTGAGAACTGAACACACATGGAGTTCAATTTTTCTACTCCCACTCCGTGCTCACCTGTGATGGTGCCCCCCATGGCCACGCTGGTTTCCAAAATGTCGGCACCAAACAACTCAGCGCGATGCAGTTGGTCGGCATCGCTGGCATCAAAAAGAATCAGCGGATGTAAATTGCCATCACCTGCATGAAACACGTTGGCACAACGCAAACCATATTGTTGTTCCATGTTTGCAATGGCCATTAGCATGTCCGCCAAGCGATTGCGCGGGATGGTGGAGTCCATGCACATGTAATCGGGGCTGATGCGACCCGATGCAGGAAAAGCGTTTTTGCGACCACTCCAAAAAACCAAACGTTGTGCTTCGTTCTCGCTCACCTCGATGCGCTTGGCACCGCACCCTGACAACACAGCGGTCATGCGGCCAATTTCTTCTTCTACTTCTTCGGGCGTGCCATCGCTTTCGCACAACAAAATGGCTTCTGCGTCTAGGTCGTATCCAGCGTGCACATAGTCTTCTGCGGCTTGGGTCATGGCTTTGTCCATCATCTCAAGCCCAGCAGGAATGATGCCTGCGGCAATAATGGCAGCAACTGCGTGACCTGCGTCTTTGACATCAGAAAAACTGGCCATGATGCAACGTGCCAGCACCGGCTTGGGGGTGAGTTTGACGGTGACTTCGGTGACTACCGCCAGCAAGCCTTCGCTTCCGGTAACGACCGTGAGCAAGTCCAAGCCGGGGCTTTCGAGTGCAGTGGACCCAAACGTCACAGGTTCGCCTTCGATGGTGAAACCCCTTACTTCAAGCAAGTTGTGCAAGGTGAGTCCGTATTTCAGGCAGTGCACGCCGCCCGAATTTTCGGCTACGTTGCCTCCAATGGTGCAGGCAATTTGGCTGGACGGATCGGGTGCGTAGTAAAGGTTGTGTGGGGCGGCGGCTTCGCTGATGGCCAAATTGCGCACCCCTGATTGAACTCGGGCACGCAACAAATCGGGTTCAATGGCCAAAATCCGATTGAACTTGGCCAAACTCAAGGTCACACCGCGTGCATGTGGCATGGCCCCCCCCGATAAGCCCGTTCCAGCTCCACGAGCCACTACGGGGATGCCCATGCGATGACAGGTAGCCAATACAAACGACACTTGTGCTTCGGTGTCGGGCAGTGCTACCAACAACGGGCGCTCACGGTAAGCCGTGAGACCGTCGCATTCATAAGGGGTGACGTCTTCGGTGCGCCATAGCATTTGATCGGGGCGCAATAATTTGCCCAAGGCTTGAGCCACTTGGGAAGCAGAGTATGGATGATCAGGGGGCAGTGAGGCGCTCATCACAGTCTGATGTTACCTTGGCGCTTGGTTGAGCAAGTTAATTCAGTGAACGTGTAAAGGAGTTTGAGCCAATGAAGCGTAGGCTTCGAGTGTGGACTCGACCTCTTCTTGCGAGGGTTTGTTGCGTTGCCAAGCGTCGATCTGTTCTTGAAAACGTTCGGCCCATGCTCCATCCAAATAAACACCACGACGATGAAGTTTGTCCACAATTTCAAAACCATGACGCGGAATAGACGGTTTTTCTTCGGGGGTGATGGACGGTGTGTCTGCAGGTTGTGACACGACATGCAACACCACATAGGACTCTGAGTCATACAACATGTTCATACGCAACCTCCAATTGGATCAATTCACTATACATGGGAAATGCGGCGCATGCATCAACTGCGTCGATGTACCCAGATCAAAAGCGAGATACCCAATCCCAGAAACACGGCGGTCATCCATAAAGGTGCTTGGTAATTGCCCGTGCTGGCCAGAACGAATGCGGTGAGCGTAGGGGTTACCACTTGCGCCACACCATAGCTCAGGGTCAGGCGTGCCATGGCTTTGCCAGGGTTGCTGGGGGAATGTTGACCGACAAACGCAAGGGTCATGCTCACAATGCCGGTGAACGTACCACCAAACAACGCAGCAGACAGCAGGGCTACCCACAAATCGTTCATCAATGCTGGCAGAACCACAGAGAACAGTTGCATCAGTAAGGCCAGTGCCAACGCGGGAACCGAACCTATGGCACGCGCGGTGCGATCCCATGCATACACTGCCGGCACCGAGGCCAACCCTACCACCAACCACGCCAGCGGTCCTTGACCTGACAAGCCTGGCAGTGACTCAACCAAGGTGACCATGTAAGTGGCACTGAATGCGAAGCCTACCCCAGCGCAAAAGTACATCAAGATCATGGGCAGCATCCATCGCCCTTTTTGCATGGGGCGTGCGGCGACCGCTGCTACCGGGGCCACATCGGGCTTGAGCAACATGGCAGGGAACCAACACAACAAGGCCAACGCCCCATAGCCCCACCACTGCCAATGCCAGGGCCAGTTGAGCCATACAAAGGCTTGCGCAGCCACTGCTGAGAGGGCAATGCCGCCTCCCAAGCCCGTGAAGTGAAGTCCTAACTCCGGTCGGTGAGCGTGTCGCATCAGCCAGCCCAACACCAGCCCGGTGCCCAGCAACATCCCTGCTGCACCAGATAAGCCACCCAAATAACGCCACAGGGCCCAAGCTGCAATAGAAGTGGTAAAGCCCATCGCCATGGTGCTGATCACGCCCAGCACCAAGCCATAGGTATAAAGTCGCAATCTCCAGCGAGGATCGTCTATCCACGCAGCAATGGCTGCACCGGTCATGTAGCCCAGGTAATTGGCGGTAGCCAACCAGCCGCTGTCCACAATGCCCAAACCGGCTTCGGCCTGCATGTGCGGAATCATGGGGGTATAAGCAAAGCGCGCCATTCCCACCGTCAAGAGCAGCGAGCATATGCCGCCAGCGATGACTTGCCAAGATTGAAGTTGACGTGTTGGGTTGATAGAACTCATGGGAAAAATTCAGCAGACGTGGCATGATGACACATCTGATTCACTCACTGGTTTTGGAGGGGACTCATGGCAACAGGAAAAACAACACCCAACACCGATTTTTTTGCGGGCATGGCGGCTCCTGGGATGGAATGGTTTCAAAACATGTCGCAGCAAACCTTGGGATCGTTGCAGGCCATGGCCACACCCAAGTCCAGCCCCATTCCTGACTTGGCGGGGTGGGTGGCTCCTTCACTTGACGCCGATGAGCTTGATAAACGCATTCGTGAAATGAAAGCGGTACATTTTTGGTTGGAGCAAAACGCGAGCATGCTGGCCTCGACCATACAGGCGCTGGAGGTTCAAAAAATGACTCTGTCGGCGCTCAAGGGGATGAATGTGCGCATGGATGACTTGGCTGAATCACTCAAACTCAAGCCAGAGCAGCTGATGGTCAAGCTCAAGCCCGCTGGTGAAACCAAGGCGACGTCTGTTCAACAAGCCACGCCCAAATCAGCTCCAGCCAAGCCTCGAAAACCCAAGGCCGACAGCAAATCGGCATCCAACCAGCAGGTCAATCCTGCCAGTTGGTGGAATGCCATGGCAGAACAGTTTCAGTCGATCTCCAAAGGGTTGGCCGAGGGCGCCAAGCCAGTCAAAGTTGCCAAGCAGACGGCTACTCAAAGCTCTAGCAAGGCCGCAACGGTCAAGCCGAAACGCCGCGCGAGCGGTCCAAAGCAAACTGATTGACCCAGCTGCCCAATCGACCTTCATCGAGTGCCTGACGAATTTCTTGCATGAGGTTGAGGTAGTAGTGCAAGTTGTGAATGCTGGCCAACATGGGGCCCAGCATTTCACCGCAACGGTCTAAGTGGTGCAAATAGGCCCTTGAAAAGCCGCCGCTGACCGTGCCGTCAGGGCGGGTGTGCCCTTGACATGCATAACAGGTGCAGGTGGGATCAATCGGGCGCTCGTCGTTTTTATTGCTCGCGTTGCGAATTTTGAGGTCGCCAAATCGAGTAAACAAATGTCCATTGCGCGCATTGCGGGTGGGCATGACACAGTCAAACATGTCAATGCCATTTTGCACACCCAAGACCAAATCTTCTGGTGTGCCAACGCCCATCAAGTAATGGGGCATGTGAGCAGGCAATTGGGGACCGATATGGCGCAAGACACGCTCCATGTCGGCCTTGGGCTCACCTACACTCAAACCCCCAACGGCAATGCCATGAAATCCCATGGCCGACAAGCCGGCTAATGATTCCTCACGCAGGTCTTCGAACATGCCACCCTGAACGATTCCAAATAAAGCGTTAGGGTTGCGCAAGCGATGAAATTCATCCAAGCTACGTTGGGCCCAGCGCAGCGACATTTCCATCGACTCGCGTGCTTGACGTTGAGTGGTGACTTGGCCTTTGGTTTTCTTTTCTACTGACAGATAGGGGGTGCACTCGTCGAGTTGCATCACGACGTCGGAGTTGAGCACCGTTTGAATTTGCATGCTGATTTCGGGTGACAAAAAAAGGCGGTCACCATTGATAGGGGATGCGAACTTGACACCTTCCTCGGTGATTTTGCGCATTTCTCCAAGAGACCACACTTGAAAACCGCCCGAGTCGGTCAAGATTGGACGATTCCAACGCTCGAATTCGTGCAACCCGCCAAACGTCTTGATGATGTCTAAACCTGGGCGCAGCCATAAATGAAAGGTGTTGCCCAAAATGATTTGGGCGTTCATTTCTTCGAGGCTGCGGGGCATGACTCCTTTGACCGTGCCATATGTTCCCACAGGCATGAAAATGGGAGTTTGAATGTCGCCATGGTTGAGGCGCAAGCGTCCTCGTCGGGCGTGTGAGCCCAAATAAGAACCTTGAGCGGGGTCTGTTGCCAGCACGTCAAATTGCAGCATGAGATCTCTCCAGTAGCATGGCATCGCCATAGCTGAAAAAACGATAACGTCTTTGCACCGCTTCTTGGTAAAGGCGCATGATGTGGGCGTGTCCGGCAAACGCGCTGACCAGCATCATCAAGGTCGAGCGAGGCAAGTGAAAGTTGGTGATCAGCAGGTCAACCATTTTGAAGTTGTAGCCCGGATAAATGAAGATGTTGGTATCGCCTTGCAGTTGGCCCGATTGGGCCCAACTCTCTAGGGTTCGAACCGAAGTGGTACCCACTGCAACCACGCGCCCCTTTCGTTCTTTGCAATCCTGAATGGCCTGCACGGTTGCCTGTGGCACGTGGTAGCGTTCGTGGTGCATGGCGTGATCGGTGATGCGCTCACTTTTGACGGGAGCAAACGTGCCAGCACCCACGTGCAAAGTCACGGCAGCAGTATGTACTCCTTGGGCCTGCAGTTTTTGCAGCAGGGCCTCATCAAAATGCAAAGCAGCGGTAGGAGCGGCCACCGCACCGGGGTGCTTGGCAAAAACCGTTTGATATCGTTCTTCGTCTTCGACACCGTCTTCGTGGGTGATATAGGGCGGCAAAGGAACATGGCCGTGCGCTTGCATCATGGAATAGGCGTCACGATTGAGTCGCAAACGAAACAAACTGCCATGTTCATCGGGCCAGCGTCCTTCGAGCGTGGCCACAAAACCTTGCTCGGGATGAGTGGGGGTGTAGCCCGCCATCCACAGTTGACCACCCGGTGGAGGTTTTTTGCTGACGCGCATGTGGGCCACCACCTCTCGATGCACGCCATCGTCATCGGGATGAAGGACGCGCTCGATGAGCAGCTCGAGTTGACCCCCAGTTGATTTTTGGCCAAATATTCGGGCCTTCACCACTTGTGTATCGTTGAATACCAATAGATCGCCAGGCTGCAACAGAGTCGGCAAGTCTTGAAAGATGCGATCGGTGGGAGGAGAGCAACGGCCATCAAGCAACCTAGACTTCGTGCGCTGGGAGGCAGGCTGCTGAGCAATCAGGTCTGGGGGCAGGTCAAAGTCGTAAGCTTGAGCCAACAACAAAGAAGACACAGGGGTAGAGTCAAAGTTCATGTGAGTCTGGGCTTGACAGGCCCGAGGCTTGTGAAAGTGCGTCATTATCGCTCATGGTGCTGTGGTCGGTGCACAATTCCCCCATGTCCAGTCCAAGCAACAAGTCCCCCAGTGCCGCGCAACAAGCCTTGCAGCGCATGGGCTTGTTGCGACCTATAGACATGGCGCTGCATATTCCGTTGCGCTACGAAGACGAAACGCAACTTCAAACCATTGAGTCTTCTCAAGATGGACAAACCGTGCAGTGGCAGGTTCGTGTGTTGGAGTCGGTGGTCACGGCCAGGCCGCGCCGACAATTGCGGGTTCGAGTCGCCGATGGAACGGGTGAATGTTGGTTGCGCTTTTTTCATTTTTTCCCGTCGCACCAAAAAACCTTGAGTGTGGATTCGGTGGTTCGGGTGCGTGGCGAACTGCGCCGAGGTTTACTCGGCAATGAAATGGTGCACCCTGCCATCAAGCCTGCTCATGGCGATTTGCCACGATCATTGACCCCGGTATATCCAACCACTGCCGGATTGCCACAAGCTTATTTGCGCAAAGCCATTGTCAATGCCTTGCGGCAAGCTGATTTATGTGAAACCCTGCCCCCTTTGAGTCTTCAGCGTTTGCCGATTGAAGGGCGGTGGACCTTGCAACAAGCGTTGCATTTTTTGCATCACCCTGATCCCGGTGTGTCGATCGCCACACTTGAAGACCGCAGCCATCCCGCTTGGCAACGGTTGAAAGCAGAGGAGTGGTTGGCCCAACAGTTGTCGCAGCAAATGGCCAGAAGGCAGCGTGACGCGTTGCGTGCACCAGCGCTGCAGCCAACAGACAACGAGCATGGCTTGCTGCAAGCATTGAAAGAGCAACTGCCCTTTGCGTTAACTGGAGCTCAGCAGCGAGTGGTCAATGAAATTGCCAACGACTTGCGGCGTTCGGTCCCCATGCATCGATTGTTGCAAGGCGATGTGGGGGCTGGTAAAACGGTGGTGGCGGCATTGGCCGCTTGTATTTGTATCGATGCGGGTTGGCAGTGTGCGCTCATGGCGCCTACAGAAATATTGGCGCAGCAGCATTTTGCAAAACTGACGCAGTGGCTCGAACCGTTGTTACAGAAGCGAAACAAGCGTGTGGTTTGGCTGACAGGTTCGCAGCGCAAGTCGCAGCGTGAGGCCTCGCGCCAAATGATTGCCTCGGGTGAAGCAGCGTTGGTGGTGGGCACACAAGCATTGATTCAGCAAGACACGCGATTTGCACGCCTGGGGTTGGCGATTGTGGATGAGCAACATCGGTTTGGGGTGGCGCAACGTTTGGCCTTGCGGGCCAGCTTGGGAGAGCAAGCTGAAAAAGATGGCATGCCTCATTTGTTGATGATGACGGCCACGCCTATTCCACGCACTCTGGCCATGACCGTGATGGCCGATTTGGATGTTTCGACCTTGGACGAATTGCCTCCTGGGCGAACGCCCATCGTCACCAAGGTGATTGAATCGGGTAAGCGTGACGAGATTGTGCGGCGCATTCGGATTCAATTAGAAGCGGGACGACAGGTGTATTGGGTGTGCCCACTGGTCGAAGAAAGCGAGACCCTTGATTTGCGCAATGCCACTTTGACGCACGCTCAATTGTGTGAAGCACTGGGGGAGCCGGTTTGTAGCGATGTACTGCATGCAGATCACCCTCCACGAGTGGCGCTGTTACACGCCCGTTTGCCTGCGGCCGAAAAGCAAGCTGTGATGCATGCATTTGCAGCAGGCGAAATTCAACTGTTGGTCAGTACCACCGTGATTGAGGTGGGTGTCGATGTGCCCAATGCCACTCTGATGGTGATTGAACATGCCGAGCGCTTTGGTTTGTCCCAGTTGCATCAATTGCGCGGTCGTGTAGGGCGAGGGGCGCAGGCTTCTGCATGTGTGCTGTTGTACGAGCCGCCTTTGGGGCCTGTGGCGCGCGAACGCTTGGCCGCCATGGCTCGTACGCACGATGGATTTGAGTTGGCGCGTATCGATCTCAAGCTGCGTGGTGCTGGTGAATTTTTGGGGGCCAGACAATCGGGCAGTTCGTGGCTGCGTTTTGCCGATCCGCAGACCGATGAACACCTGTTGGACTGGGCGCGCAACGAAGCTTTGTGGATGTTGGATCATGCTTGGCCCCAGGCCTTGCTGCATATGGAGCGCTGGATAGGTGGAAAATCGGAGTATTTCAAGGCATGAGTCAGACATAGGATCAGCATGACACTCACAGAACTCAAATACATTGTGGCGGTGGCGCGTGAGCGACATTTTGGGCGTGCTGCCGAAGCCTGTTTTGTGTCGCAACCCACCTTGTCTGTGGGGATTAAAAAGCTGGAAGATGAGCTCAATATCAAAATATTTGAGCGCAGCGCCAATGAAATCGCCGTCACTAATGTCGGTCAAGAAGTGGTGCGACAGGCGCAGATGGTGTTAGAGCACGCCGCACACATCAAAGAAATTGCCAAGCTTGGCAAAGATCCCTTGAGTGGCCCCTTGCGTTTGGGGGTGATTTACACCGTGGCCCCTTATTTGTTGCCCAAGCTGGTCCAACAAGTGATTGATCGCACCCCCCAAATGCCGCTTATCTTGCAAGAAAACTTCACGACCAAATTGCTTGAGCAACTGCGTTTGGGTGAGCTCGATTGCGCCATCTTGGCAGAGCCCTTCAATACAGCCAATTTACAAACTATGGCCCTTTACGATGAGCCCTTTATGGCGGCAGTTCCTGCGGCACATCGATTGGCTCAGCAAAACTCCGTATCGGTTGATGACATTCGCAACGAACACGTCTTGCTATTGGGCTCAGGCCATTGTTTTCGTGACCACGTGTTGGGGGTGTGCCCCGAATTCGCGCGCTCAACAGCTGACATCGATGGCATTCACCGGGCTTTTGAAGGGTCGTCCCTGGAGACGATCAAGCACATGGTGGCGGCGGGGATGGGCATGACCTTGGTGCCTCGCTTGGGTGTGCCAGAGAGTGCGCTGCAAAGTCCCCGCAACACACAGGACCGAATTGTGTATTTGCCTATTGATGGCGACGCACCCTCGCGGCGCATTGTGTTGGCCTGGCGCAGCAGCTTTACACGCGACGTTGCCATTGAAGCTTTGGTGCAGGCGGTGCAGGCGTGCGATTTGCAGGGCGTATCGGCGGTTGAGGGGGTGGCATGACCAACCGCTTGGGGTTGTACCTGGATTTGATTCGGTTTGACCGCCCGGCGGGTTGGTTGCTGTTGCTGTGGCCCACATTGTCGGCGCTATGGTTGGCTGCGGACGGTTTCCCAGGGTGGCATTTGTTGGGGGTGTTCACCTTGGGCACCATCTTGATGCGCAGTGCCGGATGTGCCGTCAACGACGTGGCCGATCGAGACTTTGATCGGCATGTGAAACGCACGGCGCAACGCCCAGTGACCAGCGGTCGCATCGGAGTCAGAGAGGCGCTGGGGGTGGCGGCAGGACTGGCGCTGTTGGCCTGGTTATTGGTTTGGACTTTGCACATTCATGTTGTGGCCGCCTCGGTGTTGGGTTTGGTGATCACCATTTTGTATCCCTTTGCCAAGCGGTTTGTGTCCATGCCTCAAGCGGTATTGGGGGTGGCGTTTGGCGTGGGCATTCCATTGGCCTATGTGGCGGTTGCAGGAACTGATGTGCCAGCGTCAGCTTGGGCTTGGAGGAACATGATTCCCTGGCAAGCTTGGGTGCTTTCGGTTTCCAATTTGTTTTGGGTATTGGCGTACGACACCGAGTACGCCATGGTCGATCGCGACGACGACCTCAAAATTG
>JBEDMU010000051.1:0-5048 GCA_041170945.1 Pseudomonadota bacterium | reverse complement strand
CGTTGTGGTCTTTGCCATCGGCGGCCAGCATTTGGTTACCGTAAAAGACAGAAGGTGCAGGAAGGTTCGGCATCAGACTTGAAGGTACCAACTGAATAGGCACTCGGTAGGTGTTGGCTAGTTCGGCAGCTACTTGCAAGTTGCCATTGCAGCGCACGCCCGGTGGATCTTTTGCAATGAATGTCAAAACTTTGCGACCTGCTGTATCGGTCGATCCTGGAACATTCATAGACACGGCATCTGTAGCCCAAACATTTATCGCAGCAAGAGCCAAGATTGATGCACCAAGTAGCTTAATGAACCTTGTTTCCATATTGGTCTCCTTAAAAAATCAAGTTTTAGCGAGTGGTAACCCAGCAGCCTGCCATTCACTCACGCCATCAAGCAGTTTTTGGACGCGATAACCCTTGCTGCTCAGCAATTGGTAAGCCTCCTCAGAAAATAAGCAAAACGGGCCACGGCAATAGGCCACGATTTCTTTGTCTTTTGGCAACTCGGAAAGTCGACTGGCGATTTCCTCTACAGGCATAGACCGCGCAAAAGGCAAATGTGCTTTGTCGTATTCGGCGTGCGGCCTCACATCAATGACCAGCACCTCACCGCGCTTGGCGCGTTTAAGCAATGTTTCTCGATCAACAGCTAAAAGCTTGGAGGGATCAGCCACCATCTGATCCAGGGCCACACGCAACTCAACCAGATGCTCTTCAGCCACTTGGCGCAAAGTCACCCACAGTCCCGCCACGTCCTCACCCGTCAGCCGATATACGACAAACTTTCCTTCCTTGCGTGCAATCACGAGTCTCGATTCACGTAAGGCCCGCAGATGCGCGCTGGCCAGCTTGATATCAATAGACAGCTCTGCTGCCAATTGATCCACAGACTTTTCGCCTTGCGCAAGCAATTCGAGGATTTCTAACCGCTTGGGACTAGAGACGGCCTTGCCGATTCGGGCCACCTGCTCGTAGAGCAAATCTTTGAGGTGTCGTTTGTTCATGATAACATTCTAACGTTTGTTAGAGTGTATTGGCAATTGAAAATTAAACAAGTCACACTTAGCCACAAATCGTTTAAGCCTGCGTCCCAGCGCTGGCTGCCCATGAAGAACATCAGAGACAACAACCTCTTCGCCGTTTTTTTCTCGCTCGCCTTGCACGCAGCGGTGTTCGCGCTCGCCAGCAATTACCAGTTCGGTTTTAGAAGCAAGCCCATCGAAAAACCCAAGGAGCAAATTGTTTTCCTTGAGGTTATGCCGCTACCGCCTGAGCCTGAACCGATCAAGGAACAAACACCTGCACAACCATCGGGAGCGACAACATCAGCCAACACGATGGCTCAAGCACCCGACATCACTGTTGCTGCAGCTGCACCCGATAAGCCGCCTGCCTCCATGGCAGCGCCGCCACCGCCAACCGCCGAAGAATGGGCTTTTGCAGCCAAGTACACCAACAAAAACAGCAAAGGCTATCGCTACAGCTGGGGGCAACAAGTCCGCAGCATGATGGGAACAGCCGTGGAGGGGCCTGACCAGGGCGTTGTGAGGTTCAGGGTTGAAATCGCACCAGAGGGCACCCTAGCAAAACTGGAAACACTGTGGACGACATCGCCTGTTGCAGAAAAATTGGCGCGACAAGCCATTGAAGCGATGCCACCACTGCCCCCGACGCCAAACGGTAAACCCCTGATATTTGAAAAAACGATTTCATTCACACCCTATGCGTCAGATGGCCCGCCGAGCTATCAGGATGACTGTTTGCCTGACCCTCCAGCGTTTCGCAACCCATTTGCGTGGGATGGGAAATCACCTCAAGTCCCAGCTGAACCACCTCAAACTGTCAAGCTCGACCCAAAAGCCATGGAAGAGTGCCTAAAGCAACTGCCCAGAGACTCTATTGAGGCTGAGATGGCCAGAGATCAAAGAGCCATGGAACGATGGGGTTGGAATAAGTAAATCTGAACTTGTTAGCAATTCAAAACACCGCCAGAAGCTAATGCTTGCCCTTGGCATGTCCCCCTGCTGAGAAAAAAACCTAGCCAACCGGTATGAACCTATATCAAACCACTGCATACAGGCATCAAGGAGCAAGGCCATGGCTACTAACAACACTTCATCTTCGAGTCCACGGGCTGAAAAAATGGGTGACGTCCTGGACGCCCTGTCCAGTGGCATCGCCAAAACCGCAGCCAACGAACCCAAGTTCGAGCCCCAACACCTAG
Source organism: Pseudomonadota bacterium (assembly GCA_041170945.1). Lineage (GTDB taxonomy): Bacteria > Pseudomonadota > Gammaproteobacteria > Burkholderiales > Burkholderiaceae_C > RS62. Next base: position 2,834 of record JBEDMU010000051.1, on the reverse strand, counting down.
CTCCAGAGGTCCCGGCCGAACCTGCCCGCCAGTTACTGACCGAAATAATGCTTGCCGATCGTTGGGTGTGTTCAGTCGCGAGACTTCAGCGCTGGCGCACCCTCGGCGAGGGCCCGCAGTACTTGAAGATCGTAGGGAAGGTCTTGTACCGACTCAAAGACATTGAGGCCTATGAAGAAGCCTGTCTGATCCGGAAAGTGCTCTAGGGGCGCACCCAAGGAGGGCCCGAACGGGCTGTAAATTGTTCGAACGACTTGGAATCAGTTCGAAATAATCTTGGCGGAGCGAGAGGGATTCGAACCCTCGATGCGGCTCTACACCGCATACTCCCTTAGCAGGGGAGCACCTTCGGCCTCTCGGTCATCGCTCCGCGCGAAGAACTGAAGATTATGCCACGGCTTGATCGAGCTCGAATGCACGATGCAAAGCACGAACCGCAAGTTCCATGTATTTTTCGTCAATGATGACCGAGACTTTGATTTCAGACGTTGAGATCATCATGATGTTGATCCCTTCTGTACTGAGGGTTTCAAACATCTTGCTGGCCACACCTGCATGGCTGCGCATGCCAATACCGACAATGCTGACCTTGCAAATGCGGTTGTCGCCAATCACCTCGGTGGCACCCAACGCAGGCGCCAACGAGCTTTTCAGCAAATCAAGCGCCTTTTGGTAGTCGTTGCGGTGAACCGTGAATGAAAAATCGGTTTTGCCGTCTTTGGACAAGTTTTGAATGATCATGTCCACATCGATGTTGGCCTTGGCCACGCCATCGAGAATGCGAAACGCAATGCCGGGGGTATCGGGCACACCCAACAAAGAAATTTTGGCTTCGTCGCGATTGAAAGCGATACCGGAAACAACGGCTTGTTCCATGGTGGAGGTTTCCTCAAAAGTGATCAAGGTGCCAGAAACGGCTTCTTCGTTCAAATCAATGTCCCAGGGTGTGAAGCTAGACAACACACGAACGGGCACTTTGTATTTACCTGCAAACTCAACCGAGCGAATTTGCAAGACTTTGCTACCCAAGCTGGCCATTTCGAGCATTTCTTCGAAACTGACCTTGAGCATGCGACGCGCCTCGGGCACCACACGGGGATCGGTGGTGTAAACGCCATCAACGTCGGTATAAATGAGGCACTCGTGGGCCTTGATGGCCGCCGCAATGGCCACAGCCGAGGTGTCTGAGCCACCACGGCCCAGCGTGGTGATGTTGTCTGCTTCGTCGACACCCTGAAAGCCCGTCACGATAACCACTTTGCCAGCGTTCAAATCGGCTTGAATGCGAGCATCGTCGATAGATTCGATACGAGCTTTGGTGTACGCAGAGTTGGTACGCACAGGCACTTGCCAGCCCGCATAGCTGACGGCATCGATGCCTTCAGCCTGAAGCGCCACTGCCAGCAAAGCCGATGAGGCCTGCTCACCGGTAGCAGCCAACATGTCGAGTTCGCGGTTGTAGGCATGGTCGGGTTTGGCAGGAGCCAGTTCTTTGGCCAAGCCAAGCAAGCGATTGGTTTCGCCCGACATGGCAGAAGGCACCACCACCATGCGGTTGCCGGCACGGTGCCACTTGGCCACGCGCTTGGCCACGTTGCGGATGCGTTCGGTAGACCCCATGGAGGTGCCACCGTATTTATGAACAATGAGAGCCATGAGCAATAAGGCCTAGAGACAGGCCTGAGGAGGGTTAAATCAACCTTTGATTATAAATCGGGCAACCACTGCAAACCTTGCTCGTGTCTGACCACTAAGCCCTGCCCCACCTTGAGTCGAATTTGATGGCCGCGGGTTTGGCAGGCACGCACCTGACGCATCAGGGCCAGCAATTGCGATTCGCTGGGCGTGGCCAACACATGCGTTCGGGTCAACCAACGCCGCAATACGTTGGCCAACCGATGGTCGCTCAAGCTCTGCAAGGGCTCTAGCAAAGGGCATGGCCAGCCAGCGGCCTGCAAATCGGCGTCGGCCACCTCTTCCAAAATGGCTTGTGCTTGTGCCAAGTGTCGAGCACTGCGGGCCGCCGTAGCAGCCATGAACGGAAAGTGCTCGTCTAACACCGGGGCCATGAGGTGGCGAATTTGGTTGCGGGTGTAACGCAAATCGTCGTTGCTGGGGTCGTGCACATGCGACAAACCCGCCTCACGCAGCCACGAACGCACTGCCTGCGACGACACGTCAAGCATGGGTCGGTGAAACACCACGCCGTGTCGAACAAACTCGCGAGCCATGCCGCTCAAACCCGGCAGCCCTGCCCCGCGCGACAAGGCCAGCAAAATGCTTTCCAGTTGATCGTCGGCGTGATGGGCCAGCCACACACCAGCCAAGCCTTCGGCCTGCGCCATGTCTGCCAAGGCCCTGTAGCGAGCCTCACGTGCAGCTGCTTCGGGGCTTTGACCTTTGCGGGGTTGCACCTGCAAACGCCGCAATACCAATGGAACGCTTAAACCCAAGGTACTGAGTTGGGCAAACTCTTCAAACTCAAGGGCTGCTTGCTGCATGCCATGGTTGACATGCAAGGCCACCACGCGACCGGGCAATTGCTGAGCTGCGGCGTGTAACAAAGCCACCGAATCGGCACCGCCGCTGTATGCCACCCCCCATCGACAATTGGACTGATCGTGCTGCAAAGCCCAGGCGCGTAGAGGCGCCCAAACCGGGTTGTCTTCAGGCAACCTTGGACTCGTTGAATCGTCCATAACTTTGCAAACGCTCGTAACGGCGATCAAGCAACTCTGGCGTTTTGAGGTCGTTCACTTGGCGCAAGGCCTCGGTGAGTGCGCGTTTGAGCATGGTGGCCATTTGAACGTGGTCACGATGGGCACCGCCCAAAG
>JBEDMU010000050.1:0-42883 GCA_041170945.1 Pseudomonadota bacterium | reverse complement strand
CAAAGTACAAGTGTGCATGTGCCGTCGTTTGATAGCGAAAACCAGGGATGCGGTTGTAGGCGTTGGGGATGAGTTGACTCCCCCGCGGGAATACCGCCATGTTCAATCGATGAATTTCGGTTGGATCTTGAGGGTTGTAGACTTCACCACGCTGTTGAGCCATTTCGCGCATGCGCTCACGAATCAATTCAGCGCCCTCTTCGTGAAGAATCAAATCTTGACCCAATGCACGTGCAGCGCAGGCGCGGGTGTGGTCGTCGGGGGTAGCCCCAATTCCGCCAAACGAAAACAACAGTCCTGGAGTTTGCGATGCTTGACGAATGAGGTCCTCTATACGGCTGGGATCATCACCCACATACCAAGCTTCAGACAGGGTCAAACCCCGCTTGCCCAACATGCCGACTAGTTCGCTAAGGTGCTTGTCTTGACGACGACCCGACAAAATTTCGTCGCCAATGATCAAGGCACGAATAGGCAGTAATGGGTTCATCAGGAAGCCTTGTTGTCGAGAGAAACAGCGGGAGCTTCGGGATCAGCCATTTGCAAAAAATGCTGTCTGTAATGCAGCAACTCATCGATCGACTCGTGAACGTCGGCCAAAGCCGTGTGTTGTTGGTGTTTTTTGAACGAGGCATACACCTCGGGTCGCCAGCGACGAGCCAGCTCTTTGAGGGTACTCACATCGATGTTGCGGTAATGGAAAAATGCCTCCAACCGGGGCATGTAGCGCACCAAAAAACGACGGTCTTGCCCTATGGTGTTGCCACACATCGGCACTTTTCCGCTGGGAGCATAGGCTTTTAAAAACGACAGCAAGGTTTGCTCGCCCTGCTCTTCATTGGTGCTGCTCGCTTTGACTTTGTCGATTAACCCACTTCGTCCGTGCGTTCCCTTGTTCCATGCGTCCATGGCGTTCAAGACCGCATCGGGTTGATGGATCACCACCACAGGGCCCTCCATTCGAACCGACAAATCGGCATTGGTGACCACAACAGCGACTTCTAACAAGCGCTCTTTTTCTGGATCTAATCCACTCATTTCACAGTCAAGCCATATGAGGTTGAGGTCGCTTTTGGGGAGGATAGGAGGTGTGACTGAATTCATATCTGGCATTTTCGCTCAATTGCGTCACCAGTTTGCTTTAGACTTCAATGCAACCTCAAGCATGACCAAAACATTTGCCCCCTCCTCTTCAGCCGATTCGGCCCCATGCGTCGGACGTGTTGTCGCCAGCCATGGACGCCACTTGATGGTGGAATCCGAAGACGGAAAAATCACGCTATGCCATGCTCGGGGCAAACGCAACGAAGCGGTGGTGGGGGATTGGGTCAACTGGACCCCATCGACAGATGAAGGGGTGATTGAATCGATTGCTCCTCGCACCAGCTTGCTGTATAGACAAGACGAGCTTCGATCCAAACTGTTTGCTGCCAACATTGACCTGGCCGTTATTTTTTTGGCGGTTGAACCTGAGTACTCAGACATGCAGTTGGCCCGGTCGCTCATTGCCACCCAGGCCGCTGGCATCAAGGCCATGATCGTGTTAAATAAGTGTGATCTTGAGGGCCATGCTCAAGCCATGACTCGCTTAAAACCTTATGTAGACATGGGGATCGAAACTTTGTTTTTATCGTTGCGCGACGAGGCCGCATATGCAAGTGGGTTTGCAAGGCTGAGTGAGCACCTGAGATCGTGCCGAAGCCTGATATTGGGTCCATCGGGTGCTGGCAAAAGCACCCTTATCAATCGCCTGCTACCGCACATTGAAGCGCGCACACAAGAGATTTCTCAGGCCCTCAAGTCAGGCAAACACACCACCACGACTGCCACTTGGTATTGGCTAGACGCACAACGGCAAGGAGCGATCATCGATTCCCCGGGGTTCCAAGAGTTCGGTTTGCACCATTTAGAAGCCGAAGATTTGGCCGGTTACATGCCAGATTTGGCTCGTCATTTGGGCTCTTGTCGCTTTTACAACTGTCAGCACCTACATGAACCAGGATGTGGGGTCAGAGCCCATGTAGGCTCAGGTCAAGCAGATCAAATAGACGCCAAGCGGTACGCTATTTACGAGTCGCTACACCAAGAACTGCAATCAGCGAAACAACGGTGGTAGTTAGAACCAGCGTGCCAAGGCGAGCATTCCCAACACCACTATCCACAACATCACACCGCGCCAGGCCAAACCGATCCAAGCGTCTAAATGAGACTCTTGAACCTGAACCAGTTGCACGGTATGAAGGGCATCGGGCTCGTCGACTGGCCGCTCGTCTAATCGAACACCCAAAACGGCTGAAGCTCCGTCAAGAAGCATGGCATTGTTGTGGGTGCGTTCACGGTGAGAGTGCTCACGCCAAACCGCCAACACGTCTTCGAAACGTCCCACCACCGCAAACGCGATGAGCGTTAGGCGCGTTGGTAACCAATTGACCCAATGCCAGGCTGTTTGACCCCAGCGATAGAGTGTGTCGGACATGGCTGTTGAGTCGCCTTGCGCAACACCATGATTGGCGTGATCGTTGCCCGAATGTCGCAAAAAAGAGCCGCACAAGCGATAAAACACCGCGCCTGCAGGCCCCAGTCCCAATGCTGCTCCCAATGCCAATGCCGCAATCACACCCAAAACGTGGCGTTGGACCTCCAAAATTCCCATGCGCAAGACTTGAACCAACCACATCGATGAATCATTGGATATGACGACGTCAGGTTGCCATGTTTTCAAAATTTGGAGCGCATCGTCACGGCGACCTTCTTGCAAAGCAAGCCGAATGGCGCTGAAGTGATGACTGAATTGACGAAATCCAACCGTGGCATAGGCCAGTACACAAAAATAAATCCAAGCCAACAGAGTAGATGCCGCAGCAACCCAGTGAAAACTCACGGCGACAGCCAATGACGGCAGAACTGTTGAAACCGACCACGCCCAAACTGGAGCCAGCTTTTGTTGCGGTGCATCCAACTGACGACGCACCCATCTCAACCATTTGGAAGAATAAGTGTGAACCGGATGATTGGCCTGTACCGGATAGACCTGCTCAAGCAACAAAGCAACGATAAGGGCAAAAAACGTCATGAACGCATCATAACGTTGTCGCAGATCGATCTGGGTTTTGCTGAGCATGATGCAGCATCACCAAGTAGAAATTTCGCAACATCCCGGCCGTGGCCCCCCACACAAAGCGCTCGATTGTCTGCGCCCCTAATGTTTGCTGATAAGGCATCGACCACCAGGACCAGGTCTTGCCCTCGTGCTCTGCTCGATGCATGCGATGAAATCTTCCGTTCATGAAAAAGGACAATGGAATTTCAAAGATCTCATCCACCTCGCGCGGATCTGCATGCAAGTTCGCCAGTGATGACACCACGCCAATGACCGGATGGATTCGAAATCCACTTCGGGTGCAGTAAACAGGCAAGCGGCCCAACACCGTCACATCTTGAATATGAAGACCGATTTCTTCGTGTGCCTCACGCAGCGCAGCTTCTTCAGCCGTTGAATCAGATTCTTGCCACTTCCCCCCAGGAAAAGCAATCTGACCTGCATGAGTTGGCATCGACTGAGGCCGCTGGGTAAGCAAAACCGTCAAGCCATGCTCCCTTTGTGCCAATCCAATCAGAACTGCCGCCTCGCGAACCTGAACGTCTGTAGGGGTGTGGCTATCGCCTTGAATCAATCCCGCTTCAACCTGTGACGACTTGGGCAATGCGTGCCGAATATGTTCCTGAACCAAGAAGGTTTCGGGCACAGCTGGCCACACATTGGCAAAACGCAAAGGCGGAACCAGCCGTGGATCCATGAATGTCAACGTTTTTGAGGTGGCAAATCGGTACATGAACCATGCGCCACCTCGGCAGCCATGCCAATGGATTCGCCCAAGGTGGGGTGTGGGTGGATGGTCTTGCCTATGTCGATGGCATTGGCCCCCATTTCGATGGCCAATGCAATTTCACCAATCATGTCACCTGCATGTGTACCCACGATTCCTCCACCCAGGATACGCCCGTGCCCGTGAGCCTCTGGGGAATCGTCAAACAATAACTTGGTAAACCCTTCGTCTCGAGTATTGGCAATGGCTCGACCCGACGCCGACCATGGGAAAAGACCCTTTTTGACCTTGATACCTTGGGCCTTGGCCTGATCTTCGGTCAGCCCTACCCATGCCACCTCGGGGTCGGTGTAAGCCACGCTCGGAATCACACGCGCATCAAACATCGTTTTACTCAAGACAGCATCTGATTTGAGCTCCCCCGCAATCACTTGCGCAGCCACATGAGCCTCGTGCACAGCCTTGTGAGCCAACATGGGTTGTCCCACAATGTCACCAATGGCAAAAATATGGGGTACGGTGGTTCGCATTTGCGCATCAACTTCAATGAACCCTCGATCAGTCACAGGCAATCCAGCCGACTCTGCACCTATGCGTTTCCCATTAGGAACTCGTCCCACGGCTTGCAAAACCAAGTCATAAGTGGCACTGTGGGTTTTGCCATCGGCTTCTTCAAAGGTGACCTCAATGCCTTGTGGTGTAGCGTTTGCAGCCACTGTCTTGGTCTTTACCATGATCCGATCAAAGCGTGGCGCATTCATTTTTTGCCACACCTTTACCAAATCGCGATCTGCTCCCTGCATCAATCCATCCATCATTTCGACCACATCCAAGCGAGCACCTAAGGCGCTGTACACCGTGCCCATTTCTAGTCCAATGATGCCTCCGCCAACGATCAACATTTTTTTGGGGATCTGCCCCAAGGCCAAAGCGCCAGTCGAATCAACCACTCTTGGGTCGTCTGGGAAAAATGGCAACTTCACCGATTGTGAGCCGGCAGCGATGATGCAAGTCTTGAATTGGATCTGACGCGTCTCTTGAGCACTCAGATCTTTTCCGTTGCCTTGGGTGGGCTGAACGGCCATGACATGGGATCCTACGAATGAACCGATTCCTCGTACCACCTCAACCGCTCGCATTTTGGCCATCGCCGCCAGACCGCCGGTCAGTTTTTTGATGACTGACTCTTTATGCTGACGCAAGGTGTCAACTTGTACTTTGGGGGTGCCAAAGTCAATGCCCAGTTTGCTCAGGTGAGTCGCTTCTTCCATGACAGCCGCCACATGCAGCAAGGCTTTAGATGGAATGCATCCGACATTCAAACAAACACCCCCTAAAGTCGGATATCGCTCAACCAAGATGACCTTCAAACCCAAATCAGCAGCCCTAAAGGCAGCCGAATACCCACCTGGTCCACCACCCAACACCAACACATCACAGTCAGCACGAGTGTCTGCAGAAATAGCAGTGGGAGCAGAAGACTGTTGGGCTGCTACAGCAGGTGCAGCAGGTGCAGCAGGTGCAGATGCTGCATTGACCGCTTCTGCTTCAAGCATCAGCAAGGCGGAACCTTGGTTGACTTTGTCTCCCAGCTGAACCAACAACGACTTGACGACACCAGCGTGACTGGAGGGAATTTCCATGGAGGCCTTGTCAGACTCGACGGTGATGAGACTTTGATCAACTTCAATCCGATCACCAGGTTTAACCAGCAGTTCGATCACCGCTACGTCTTTGAAGTCACCAATATCGGGAACCAAAATTTGAATTTCTGCCATGGCCAACCTCAAAGCAAAATACGACGAAAATCGGCCAACACTTGACCGAGATACACGTTAAAACGTGCAGCGGCAGCGCCATCAATCACACGATGATCCCATGTGAGTGACAATGGCAACATCAACCGTGGCACAAATTCTTTGCCATTCCAAACAGGCTCGGTTTGGCTCTTGCAAACACCCAAAATAGACACTTCGGGCGCGTTGATGATGGGCGTGAAATAGCGTCCACCAATACCACCCAGGCTAGAAATGGTGAATGTTGCACCAGTCATATCGGCAGGCCCCAATTTGCCATCGCGGGCCTTTTTGGCCAACTCCCCCATTTCAGCGCTGATTTGCAAAACTCCCTTTTGATCGGCATTTTTAATCACAGGCACCACCAATCCATTGGGTGTATCAGCTGCGAAACCTATGTTCCAGTAGTTCTTCAATATCAGGGCGTCGCCATCTAACGACGAGTTGAATTCGGGGAATTTTTTCAAGGCCGCAACACTGGCTTTGACCAAAAACGCCAACATCGTCACCTTGATGCCTGACTTTTCTTGTTCCTTGTTGATTTGTTGACGGAACGCCTCTAGTTCGGTGATATCGGCATCATCATGATTGGTCACTGCCGGAATCACAACGGCATTGCGCGTCAAATTGGGACCGCTGATTTTTTTAATACGCGAGAGTTCTTTGCGCTCGATGGGACCAAACTTGGCAAAGTCAACTACAGGCCATGGCAGCAAATCTAAACCGACACCAGAACCAGAAGAGCCCTGGGCCTGCATGGCATGCGTGCGAGTTTGTCCGGCCATCACGGCGCGCGTGAAGAATTGCACATCGAGGGGCGTGATGCGGCCATAAGCTCCCGTCCCTTTCACTTCTTCTAGGGGCACACCTAGTTCGCGGGCCATCTTGCGAATGGAAGGTGAAGCGTGTGGAAGTTTGTTACCACTAGACGCAGCAGAAGGCTGATGTGGCGCCACAGGCATTGCTGGAGCAACTGCCGGTGTCACTACTGCCACCACTTTTTCCACAGACGCAGGAGTCTCTGCGGACACTGAAGAAGATGGCGATGTCACCACCGCAGACGTATCGCCCACTGTCTCCAGTTCAAGCACCACATCACCTTGGTTGATCTTGTCTCCCAACTTCACGCGCAAGGACTTGACCACACCTGCATGTGATGAAGGAATTTCCATAGATGCTTTGTCTGACTCCACTGTGATCAAGCTCTGCTCAGCTGCGACAGAATCGCCGGGCTTGACCAACAACTCAATCACCGCGACATCTTTGAAATCACCGATATCTGGCACCTTGATTTCGAGAGTACTCATGTTGTCTCCTTGATTGTCAGGCCTTGATAGGCTCAGCCTTGTTTACCCGAATACCGTACTTGGTAATGGCTTGTGCGGGCAATTTGGCATCTACCTTGCCTTCATCTGCCAACGACTTGAGCGCTGCCAAGACAATGAAATAGCGATTGATTTCGAAATGCTCGCGCAATTTGCTGCGGAAATCGGAGCGACCAAATCCGTCGGTTCCCAAAACGCGGTAGGTCTTGTTTTTGGGGATGAAGGGCCGAATTTGTTCGGCATAATTTTTGATGTAATCGGTTGAAGCGACCACTGGGCCTTCATGCTGTGATAGTTTTTGCTCAACAAAAGACATCTTGCGTGGCTCGGTTGGGTTTAACAGATTCCAACGTTCGACCGATTGACCTTCTCGAGCCAATTCGTTGAAGCTGGTGCAACTCCAAACATCGGCAGCCACTCCCCAATCATTTGCCAACAGTTCTTGCGCAGCCAGCGACTCACGCAAGATGGATCCAGAACCCAACAGCTGCACCCGAGCTTTTGCTTTGATCTGGCTCTGTTTGAGCAAGTACATGCCTTGGATGATGTCGCCTTCTGTGCCTGGAATCAAACCTGGCATGGCGTAGTTTTCGTTCAGCAAGGTGAGGTAGAAAAAGACGTTGTCTTGCTTTTCCACCATGCGCTTGAGACCGTGGTGCAAGATGATCGCGACTTCATGCGCAAACGTGGGGTCGTAGCTGATGCAATTGGGAATGGTGCCAGCCAAAATGTGACTGTGACCATCTTCGTGTTGCAGACCTTCACCGTTGAGCGTAGTCCGACCAGAAGTTCCTCCTAGCAAGAAGCCACGGGCCTGCATATCGCCAGCTGCCCATGCCAAATCTCCAATTCGCTGGAAACCAAACATGGAGTAGTAGACGTAGAACGGGATCATGATGCGGTTGCTGGTGCTGTAGCTGGTTGCCGCTGCAATCCAACTCGACATTCCACCCGCTTCGTTGATGCCCTCTTGCAGAATTTGTCCCGCCTTGTCTTCCTTGTAGTACATCACCTGGTCTTTGTCCACAGGCGTGTACAGCTGACCGTGTGGGTTGTAAATTCCGACTTGACGGAACAGTCCTTCCATACCAAAAGTTCGGGCTTCGTCTACCAAAATGGGAACGACACGCGAACCCAACGCTTTGTCACGCAACAACTGCGTCAAAAAGCGAACATAAGCTTGAGTAGTTGAAATCTCACGACCCTCGGTCGTGGGATCTAGAACCGACTTGAATTGATCAAGCGATGGCACGGTAAAGCTCTCGTCTGCGCGGGTGCGACGTTGTGGCAGGTATCCACCCAAGGCCTTGCGACGCTCGTGCAGATACTTCATTTCTGGCGTGTCGTCAGCTGGCTTGTAGAAAGGAATTTTTGACAACTCGCTGTCGGGAATAGGAATATTGAAGCGATCGCGCATGTAGCGAATGTCTTCGTCGGTCAGCTTCTTGGTTTGGTGAACCGTGTTCTTGCCCTCACCTGCTTTGCCCATGCCAAAGCCTTTAACGGTCTTGATGAGCAACACAGTAGGTTGCCCCTTGTGCTTGACCGCGGCCGAGTAGGCAGCATAGACCTTCTGCGGATCATGTCCACCCCGACGCAAGTTCCACAAATCGTCATCGCTCATCTTGGACACCATTTCAGCGGTGCGGGGATCTCGTCCAAAGAAGTTCTTGCGTACGTATGCACCGTCGTTGGCTTTGAATGACTGATAGTCGCCATCCAAGGTATCCATCATGAGCTTGCGCAAAGCGCCGTCTTTGTCACGTGCCAGTAGAGGGTCCCAGTTACTGCCCCAAAGCAACTTGATCACATTCCATCCAGCACCTCTAAACTCACCTTCTAGTTCTTGAATGATTTTTCCGTTGCCGCGTACGGGACCATCCAAGCGCTGCAAGTTGCAATTGATCACGAAAATCAAGTTATCAAGGTTTTCACGAGCGGCCAAACCAATCGCACCCAAACTTTCGGGCTCATCCATTTCACCATCGCCGCAGAAGACCCATACCTTCCTGTTTTCGGTGTTGGCGATTCCACGTGCATGCAGGTACTTCAAAAACCTAGCCTGGTATATGGCCATCAAGGGCCCCAACCCCATCGAGACAGTTGGAAACTGCCAGAACTCGGGCATCAGCTTGGGATGAGGATAGCTGGAGAGGCCCTTGCCATCGACTTCTTGTCGAAAGTGCAGCAATTGCTCTTCAGTGAGCCGACCTTCTAAATAGGCGCGTGCGTAAACCCCAGGGGCAACGTGTCCTTGGATGTACACGCAATCGCCCCCATGCTCTTCGCTTTCAGCATGCCAAAAATGGTTGAAGCCCGCTCCGAACAAATGTGCCAGTGAAGCAAACGAGCCAATGTGTCCACCCAAATCACCCCCATCCTCTGGATTGTGTCGATTGGCCTTGACCACCATGGCCATGGCATTCCAACGCATGTAGGCGCGCAGCCGCTCTTCAATCTCGATATTGCCGGGGCAGCGCTCTTCTTGATCGGGTTCAAGCGTATTGACATAAGCGGTATTGGCAGAAAACGGCATATCGATGCTGTTTTGACGCGCATGCTCAAGCAGGTTTTCAAGCAACTGGTGGGCATTTTCTGCTCCCTCGCTCTCGATCACGGCCGACAATGCATCAAGCCACTCTCGAACTTGGGTGGGATCTACTGGGGTTGCCTCGCTTTTGGCAATGGGCTTGTCCGACATGCTGGTCTCCTCTTTTGAAGTTGTCTTTTTTCGGAGTATGTCATATCACTCTTAATTTTTCAACATTTGATATACGATTTCTTATTATGAAAATTTGAGAGAAACTGGGAGGAGCATTTACAAGCAAATGGAATAGACTCATGACAAATATTCGGAACACTGCATTGAAGAACTCGAATCGACCTCGCATCCGCTGGAATACCCAAGTGAAAAGACTTTGGATGAACTGGTGGAAACGGCAATCCACCAGTCAAAAAGACAGATGGGCGGTATTCGGCACGGTGACTCCCATATTGGTCTTTTTGTTTGCTGTGTCTCTGGCCATCGGCTATTTGAGATTCGAAGAATATGAACGGGATCAGGAAAGCCTGATTCACGACAGCAACTATGCACAGCAATACCTGAGATTGCGCATACTCGACAAACAAGACCAACTGCAAAAGTTGAGCTTGAACTTGTCCTCCAGTGCGAGCAAGTTGCAACAGTTTGATTCGATCGTGATCCCCACCTTAGAACGCAATCCAGGTATCAGTCGCTTGGTGTGGCTCAGTCACGACGGACAAGTCATTCGTCAAAGGGAAGCCTTTTTTTCCTCGTGGTTCACTCCTATCGATCTGAATCAAATACTGAAACAAGACCAGTTCAAAACTGATTGGCAACAGTCCATCAACCAGCAACGACCGACCATCAGCTATTTGACAGTCAAAGGGACCAAAGATGGTGAAACGATTGACCAGCATTTTTTTGTACTGATTGCTCCAGGTCTCAAAGACAGCAGCGTGAGCGGCGCATTGATCGCCACCATGCGATTGGATGCGGTGCTGCAATACGACATCCCACAAGAGTTACTCACAAAATACTCTCTTGCCTTGGTCAATGCGAATCGATCACTGCTGGCTGGCGACATGCCCGAGCGTGTCAGAAACGCTCAAGACCTGATTCCGTGGCCATCTGTTTCATCCGAAAACCTGATTCGACTTGAGCCCATGGACAACGAGGTTTACTTGTTGGTTCGGGCATTCAGAACCAACAAAGGCGTATTGGGCGACGCCATGCTATGGGTGATTGGCGGCATCAGCGCCCTCACCGTTTGGATGCTCATGACATCGGCACGATTGACGCGTCGCAGATTGCTGGCTCAACAAGCGCTGCAAACCGAGACCAACTTTCGACGCGCCATGGAAAACGCCATGCTCATTGGCACTCGCGCGCTGGACATGCAAGGACGAATCACTTACGTGAATGCAGCCTTTTGCAAAATGACAGGGTTTGATGAGCACGAACTTGTTGGTCAAGTGGCTCCATTTGCGTATTGGCCCAAGGACGATATTCCCAAGCTCATGGCCTTGCTGAACGACGAGATCAGCGGTCGAGTCAGCCCCACCGGCGTTGAGGTTCGGATTCAACATCGCAACGGACAAACGCTTTACGTCCGTGTACACGTATCGCCCTTGATGGCTGCTGATGGCAAACAAACCGGCTGGATGACCTCGGTGGCTGACATCTCTGAACCCAAACGGGTTCGTGAAGAGCTGATGGTGGCGCACGAACGTTTCACCACGGTGTTGCAAAGTCTGGATGCCGCGGTATCGGTTGCTAGCTTGGGAGGCAACGAATTGCTGTTTGCCAACCGCCAATACTTGCATTGGTTTGGCCAAGGAACGCAAGGACACCACGAAATGGTGATGCAAGCGCAAGTGCAGGTCTTGTCGCTCACACAGCAATCTGACAATGTGGATGACATGTCGGGGGTTCCCAGCGCTGAGGCTTTGGCAGACAACCCCGATAACGCCGAAATTTACATCGAACGTCTCGATATGTGGCTCGAAATTCGATCACGCTACCTCACGTGGGTTGATGGACGTTTGGTGCAAATGATGATCGCCACCGACATCACGGCCCGGCGTTTGGCCCAACAACAAGCGGCCGAACAGGCTGAACGCGCCCAAAACGCCAGTCGACTCATCACCATGGGCGAAATGGCCTCTAGCGTGGCACATGAGCTCAATCAACCGCTCACTGCCATCAGCAACTATTGCAGTGGTTTAATTTCCAGAATCAACAATCAGCAAATTGATCAAGCTCAGTTGCTAGAGGCCCTGGAGAAAACCAGCAAACAAGCCCAACGTGCGGGCCAAATCATCACCCGTATCCGATCGTTTGTGCAGCGCAGCGCACCTACGGCCACGCTTTCAGAAGTGAGCGTGCTCGTCAACGAAGCGTTGGAGTTGGCTGAAATTGAATTACGTCGGCAACAAGTGCGACTGACGTACTACATCGCAGCTCGATTGCCACGCTTGTATGTAGATCCGATTTTGATTGAACAAGTATTGATTAACTTGGTGAAAAACGCAGCTGAAGCGATCAGCTTGGCCAAGCGTCCGCCCACCCAACGTGAAGTTGAACTCAGTGTCAGGCCCCGACACATCGAGGGTCAAGACACCATCGAATTCACCGTTCGGGATACGGGCCCTGGTATGCCGCCCGAAGTTTTAGACCGAATTTACGAGGCGTTTTACACCACTAAGGCGGGCGGCATGGGGATAGGCCTCAAACTCTGTCGAAGCATTGTCGAATCTCACAAGGGCAGAATGTCTGCACATAACCTCTACAATGGAGCTGAAATCGTTGGTTGTTGTTTCAGTTTCTGGATTCCTGTGGGTGAACCTATATCGCCTACCTCTCAACCTTCTATTCCTGGTTAAACCCTCAGCAAAGAAGCAGTGCTCATGAATACATTGGCTCGCAAAGGTACCGTTTTTGTAGTGGATGATGACGAGGCCGTTCGAGACTCGTTGCAATGGTTACTCGAGGGCAAAGAGTACCGAGTGAAATGCTTTGAATCAGCCGAAGCGTTTCTCAGTCGATACGACATTCGAGAAGTTGGATGTTTGATCACCGATATGCGAATGGCTGGCATGAGCGGCCTGGATCTCCAAGAGCGATTGCTGGAGCGCCAATCACCCCTGCCCGTGATTTTCATTACAGGCCACGGTGACGTCCCACTGGCGGTAGAGGCCATGAAGAGAGGGGCCATGGACTTTATCCAAAAGCCTTTCAATGAAGTTGCACTGCTGACCGTGGTTGATCGAATGCTCGAAAAGGCTCAAGACGTGTTTCGTGTTTTTCAAGAAGCCGCCAATCGCGACGCCCTTATTTCGAAGCTCACTTCGCGTGAGAGCCAGGTGCTGGAACGCATCGTGGCGGGACGCTTGAACAAGCAAATTGCCGATGATTTGAATATCAGCATCAAAACAGTCGAAGCACACCGTGCCAACATCATGGAAAAGCTCAACGCCAACACCGTTGCCGACCTCCTCAAAATTGCTTTGAACAGCAGCAACCAAGCCAACGCCAAAAACCAATCAGCATGACTGCACAACGTATCGACGGAGTTGCGCTCTCAAAGAAGCTACGCCAACAAGCTTCTCAAGAAGTTCAATCGCTCAAAGACAAAGGGATTCAACCTGGACTTGCCGTGATTTTGGTAGGCGAAGATCCTGCCTCTCAGGTGTATGTGCGAAACAAAGTGAAGGCGTGTGAAGAAATTGGCATGCATTCAGTTCTTGAACGCCATCCTGCCAGCCTAGCCGAATCGGAGTTGCTGGCTCGAATTCAAGCGTTGAACAACGACCCTCAAATTGACGGCATATTGGTTCAGTTGCCCCTGCCCGCTCATATTGACGCGCAGCGCGTGATTGAAACCATTTCCCCACAAAAAGACGTCGATGGATTTCATGTTTCCAGTGCTGGTGCACTGATGGTGGGGCAACCTGGTTTTTGGCCATGCACCCCTCACGGCTGCATCAAAATGTTGGAGACTTTGTACGCGCAAGAAGGCAAACCTCTGAATCTCAAAGGCATGCACGCCGTCGTTGTTGGACGCAGCAACATCGTCGGCAAGCCTATGGCCATGATGTTGCTTCAGTTCAATGCCACGGTTACCATTTGTCATAGTGGTACACGCGACCTTGGCGCTCAAACCCGACAGGCTGACATCTTGATTGCCGCTGTAGGCAAACGCAATCTCATCACTGCAGATATGGTCAAGCCAGGTGCCGTGGTCATCGATGTGGGCATGAACCGCAATGATGAAGGCAAGCTATGCGGCGACGTCGATTTTGATGGAGTCAGCAAAGTCGCTTCACACCTGACCCCTGTACCGGGCGGTGTGGGCCCCATGACCATCACCATGCTCCTGCTCAACACCCTCGAATCTGCACGCCGTCGGCTCAACGCTTGAGCTTGGCGAACGCCGCCGCCATGCTGGTGGTACTGGGTTGCGTCGCCCCTTTGCTTGGCAGGCTTTTTTGCCCCTGTTTGGGAATTTGCTGGCCTTGCTTTTGCAGCGTTTTTGCATCGCCAATGACCATGCTTAAGCTGATGCGCTGCCGAGGGACGTCAACCTCTAACACTTGAACCCGAACCACATCTCCAGCTTTGACGACGTCTTTGGCATCGGCTACAAAGTGACGCGCCATTTGGCTCACGTGAACCAGTCCATCTTGGTGAACACCCAAATCGACAAATGCACCAAACTGTGCCACGTTGCTCACGGTGCCCTGTAACACCATGCCAACGCGCAAGTCAGAAATTTCGTGGACCCCTTCATTGAAGCGTGCAGCGACCCAGGCTCCACGAGGATCGCGCCCTGGCTTTTCAAGCTCACTCCAAATGTCCTTCACCGTAATGACGCCCTGATGCTCGGTGACAAAAGCCTCGGCTTTGAGCCCCTTTTGCCAATCGTTGCTACCCATGAGTTCACGAACACCCTTGCCCGTTGTTTGAATGATCTTTTCAACAATCGGGTAGGACTCCGGGTGTACCCCAGTTTGGTCAAGAGGCTCATCGCCGTCACGAATGCGCAAGAAACCTGCCGCCTGTTCAAATGCCTTGGGCCCAAGACCACTGACGTCTAGTAACTGTCGACGGCTTTTGAATGCGCCATGTGTGTCACGCCAGCGAACAATGGAACGTGCAACCGAGGCGTTTAAGCCAGACACCCGTGTCAACAAAGGAACACTGGCCGTATTGAGATCAACCCCAACTTTGTTGACGCAATCTTCCACAACAGAATCAAGCTTTTGCGCCAACGCTGATGGATTGACGTCGTGCTGATATTGTCCAACACCAATTGATTTAGGATCGATTTTGACGAGTTCAGCCAATGGATCCTGTAAACGACGTGCAATGCTGACCGCACCCCGCAAGCTGACATCTAAATCGGGCAACTCGAGTGTTGCCATTTCACTTGCACTGTAGACAGATGCGCCAGCCTCGCTCACCACTACTCGCTCAAGGTTTAACGCAGCAGCTCCTACTGACTCACGAACACGCTTCTGAACTTCGGCAGCGAGCATGTCGGTTTCTCGACTGGCCGTGCCATTGCCGATAGCCAATATCTGCACCCCATGCTGCATCACCAAGCGCACCAAACTGCGCAATGAGCCCTCGCGATCCATGCGTGGTTCAAATGGATAAACCGTGGCGGTTTCAACCACCTTTCCAGTGACATCGACCACTGCAACCTTCACGCCTGTCCGGATGCCCGGATCTAACCCCATGACCGTTTTGGCTCCGGCTGGTGCAGCCAACAACAAATCGCGAACGTTTTCGCCAAAAACTTGAATGGCCTTGATTTCAGCAGAGTCGCGCAGGCGTTGCATGAGTTCACGTTCTAAACTCAGGGCAAATTTGATACGCCACGCCCATGCGATGCATCGGCTTAACCAATCATCGGCCGCACGCTGCTGATGTTGCCATTGCAGGGCTTGGGCCAAGCGCCCAGTCGCCAATTCATGGCTGGCCTTGTCGTCTTCGTTGGACATCATCAGTTTGACATCCAATATGTCCTGAGAGCGGGCCCTGAATACTGCAAGCGCTCGATGCGAAGGAACTTGGCGTATAGGCTCAGCATAGTCGTGATAGTCGCGACATTTAGCCGCTTGGGGATCCTCCGGATTCAAGCCAGAGGCCAAACGGCTGCGTAACCAACCTTCTTGCCACATCCATTCGCGCAAACCATGCAGCACTTCAGCGTCTTCACTCCACATTTCACACAAAATATCGCGAGCCCCATCAAGCACAGCTGCCACGGTAGTGAAATCATCGCCATCCGGAGTTTTGTCTGCCAACACATAGGCTTGCGCTTGCTGCTGGGGATCCAGCTCAGGGTTACCCCACAAAGCCAATGCCAATGGCTCCAAACCCGCTTCGCGGGCTATTTGCCCTTTGGTTCTGCGCTTGGGTTTGTAGGGCAAATACAAATCTTCAATGGCTTGCTTGGTGGTGGCATTTAAAAGCGACTGTTCAAGTTCTGGGGACAGCTTGCCTTGACTTTGGATGCTTTGCAAAATGACCCGACGACGTTCGTCAAGTTCACGCAAATAACCTAAACGCTCTTCAAGCGCACGAAGCACCACATCGTCAAGCCCGCCTGTTGCTTCCTTGCGGTAACGAGCAATAAAAGGCACCGTCGAGCCTGCATCCATGAGGTCGATCACTGCCTGAACCTGTGCAAGACGCACCTGTAGTTCATCGGCCAAACGTTGCGCAATACTGGGGAGATTCATGGACCAACTAAGTAAATTCAAAGCCGTGGAGTTTGCCACAGACTGAGCTCGTTAAAATGTGTTCTATGAGCGACATAACCCTAACTCCTATTCCTGAACTTGTAGCTGAAATGGCTGCTGGCCGCATGGTCATCTTGGTCGACGACGAAGATCGAGAAAACGAAGGGGATGTGGTGTTGGCCGCAGAGCACGTCACCGCAGAAGCCATCAATTTCATGGCTAAACACTGTCGAGGTCTGATCTGCTTGACGCTTTCGCGAGATCTGTGCGAAAAGCTAGAACTCAAACCCATGGTTCAAAAAAATGGCGCCCGCAACGGAACCGCTTTTACCGTGTCTATAGAAGCAGCACAAGGAGTGCACACCGGCATTTCGGCCGCTGATCGCGCCCACACCATACGAGTTGCCGTTCATCCGGCTGCCAAAGCGAGTGATCTGGTTCAGCCTGGGCACGTTTTTCCTCTTCAAGCTGCAGAAGGTGGCGTTCTGATGCGCGCCGGGCACACCGAAGCTGGATGTGATTTGGCCAAAATGGCCGGTTGCGCACCCGCGTCGGTGATTTGTGAAATCATGAAAGACGACGGCACCATGGCTCGTTTGCCCGATCTCATTGAGTTCGGCAAACAACATGGTCTCAAAGTGGGATCGATCGCCGACTTGATTCGTCATCGCGGTAACCATGAACGCATCGTCGACCGCACAGGCTCTCGATTGCTCAAAACCCACTGGGGCGACTTTGAATGTGCGACCTACCAAGATCACTTGGGAGGAATTCATTTGGCCCTCACCGTTGGAAAGTGGAATTCTTCCGACGAGGTGTGCGTGCGTGTTCACGAGCCTTTGTCACTGATGGACTTGCTTGATACCTCAAGCCAACGGCATTCATGGCCATTGCCAGCTGCCCTAGACGCTTTGCAAAAGCAAGGTCAGGGTGTGGCGCTGCTGATGAATTGCACGCAAGAAACTGTGCAAGAGTTGTTAGGTGCTGCATTGCCCTCACACACGCATGCTGGCGAGACCCCAACCCGGACCATCGAACAATCGTTGCGAACTTATGGCGTTGGCGCACAAATTTTGCGTGACTTGGGTGTACGTCGCATGAAGGTCATGGGCAAGAGCCGACGCATGCCCAGCATGGGCGCCTATGACTTGGAAGTCACAGGCTTTTTAATGCCGTCATAGCACCTCAAAAACGCCCGCGGCGCCCATGCCGCCACCAATACACATGGTGACACACACCCGCTTGGCTCCACGACGCTTGCCTTCGATCAGGGCGTGACCGGTTAACCGTTGACCCGACATGCCATAAGGGTGACCAATGGCAATCGCGCCCCCGTTCACGTTGAGTCGATCGTCGGGAATACCCAACTTGTCTCGACAGTAAATCACCTGGACAGCGAATGCCTCGTTGAGCTCCCACAAATCGATGTCATTGACTTTGAGGCCCAATCGGGCAAGCACTTTGGGGACGGCAAAAATGGGGCCCAACCCCATTTCATCGGGTTCGCAACCCGCCACAGCAAACCCCAAAAACCGACCCAAAGGTTGCAAGCCACGTTGTTGCGCCAACTGCTCGTCCATCACCACACAGGCACCAGCACCGTCTGAAAATTGACTGGCATTGCCCGCCGTAATGACGCCACCTGGCATGGCTGAACGCAAGGTTTTGATTTTTTCTAACTGTGTGTCTTCCCGCATGCCTTCATCGACACTGACCGTAACTTTGCGGGTCATCATTCCCATTTTGGGATCAGCGATGCCAGCCATCACGGTGATGGGCACAATTTCATCGGCAAATTTGCCAGCGGCCTGTGCAGCGCAGGCTCGATGCTGGCTGCGCGTGCCATATTCATCCATGGCATCTCGACTGACTTTGTACTTCTTGGCCACATGCTCGGCCGTTTGCAACATGTTCCAGTAAATTTGCGGTTTGGCCTTTTCAAGCGCTGGGTCTTGAATCATGTGCATGTTTAATTCTTGTTGGACACATGAAATGGCTTCTAAGCCACCTGCCACGTAAACCTGTCCTTCCCCACTGATGATGCGCTGGGCTGCCAAGGCAATGGACTGCAAGCCCGATGAGCAAAATCGATTGACCGTCAGGCCTGACACACTCACAGGCAATCCCGCTGCCAACGCAATTTGGCGAGCGATGTTGTTGCCAGTTGCCCCCTCTGGCAGGGCGCAACCCATGATCACATCTTCAACTTCTGCCGCTTGTATGCCTGCTCGAGACACCGCGGCTTTGACCACATGAGCACCTAGGGTGGCTCCATGAGTCAGATTGAATGAACCCTTCCAGCTTTTCGCCAAGGGAGTGCGAGCGGTAGAAACAATGACTGCATTGGACATTTTGTGACTCCCAGTTAACTCAGAACGACGATGAGCCGGTCAAGGTTTTTCCTTGTGCGACCAAGTTCTGCAACCACTGCGCGGGCTGCCAAAACTCAGCATCGTCTTTGGGGTTGCGTGCAAAACGCTTCATGGACTGAACGACATTAAACAGACCGACTTCATCGGCATAACACATGGGCCCTCCACGCCAAATGGGAAAGCCATATCCGGTGAGATAGACCATGTCAATATCACCGGCTTTGCTGGCGATTCCTTCTTCAAGGATGCGTGCTCCCTCATTCACCAATGCGAACACCAAACGTTGGACAATTTCTTGTTGGCTGATTTTGCGAGTACTCAAATCACGTGCTTCGCGGCTGGCTTCGATCATGTCCAGCACTTCTTGGCTTTCTTTGGGGGCACGCTGACCAGGCACATAGTCGTAATAGCCAGCTCCCACCTTTTGACCAAAACGTTTTTTCTCGGCGATGAGGTGAATGACAGGACTGAACTTCTTGTGAGGCATTTCTGCCTCTTGTCTTTTGCGGATAGCCCAAAATATATCGTTGCCCGCCATATCGCTCATCTTGAAGGGACCCATCGGAAAACCGAACGATTCGATGGCTTTGTCAATTTGATAGGGCGATGCGCCCTCATCTACCAATGTTTCGGCTTGACGGAAATATTGCCCAATCATGCGATTGCCAATGAAGCCATCACAAACGCCAGACAACACACACGTTTTCTTGATTTTTTTACCCAAAGCCATGACAGTGGCCAGCACCTCCTTGGAGGTTTGGGCACCACGCACCACTTCGA
Source organism: Pseudomonadota bacterium (assembly GCA_041170945.1). Lineage (GTDB taxonomy): Bacteria > Pseudomonadota > Gammaproteobacteria > Burkholderiales > Burkholderiaceae_C > RS62. Next base: position 23,510 of record JBEDMU010000050.1, on the reverse strand, counting down.
GCAATTTCATGACATTGGCTGGACTAAAAAAATGCATGCCAACCACATCGCCGGGACGCTTGGTAAACGACGCAATTTGATTGAGATCGAGTGTGGAGGTGTTGGAAGCCAAAATCGCACCAGGCTTCATCACAGCATCAAGCTTTTTGAAGACCTGTTCTTTCACACCCATGTCTTCAAATACCGCTTCAATCACCAAGTCACAGTGGGCAATTTCTTGCATGTCCAACGTGCCCTCGAGACGTTGCAACCGCTCTTGCATTTGCTCTGGTTTGAGTTTTTTCTTGGCAACTCTACCCTCGTAGACTTTACGGATATTTTGAAACCCGCGCTCTAACGCTTCAGCTTTGGTTTCAACCATTTTCACGGGGATACCAGCGTTCAAAAAGTTGATGGCGATACCGCCTCCCATGGTGCCTGCGCCAATGATGGCAACGCTTTCAATTTTGCGGGTTGGCGTGTCGGCAGGCACATCGGGAATTTTTTGCGTGGCTCGATCGGCCATGAAAATGTGACGCAAGGCCCTTGACTCTGGGCTCCACATCAACTCAATAAAGGCCTTGCGCTCTTCAGCTTGCCCCTCTTCAAATGATTTCTTTGTTCCGGCCTCAATGACATCAATGCAACGCTTGGGCGCCGGATAATTTTTGGCTACGGCGCCTACCATGTTGCGAGCGAATTGAAAGTAAGCGTCGCCCAGCGGATGCTTATTGGGTAAGGTTCGAATTTGAGGCAAAGGACGCATCGCGGAGACAGATTGGGCATATGCAACAGCCTCGTCTATCAATCCATCTTTGTTTAGCGTCATCTTTTGAATGAACTTTTGCCCTGGCACTGCCATCAACATGTCACTCTCAATGGATTCTCCGCTCACCATGAGATTGAGCGCGGCTTCTACGCCTAAAGCCCGTGGCAGACGCTGTGTACCTCCAGCACCCGGCAGCAGGCCTAGCTTGACCTCAGGCAGCGCGACCTTGCACCCAGGTGCAGCCACCCGGTAATGACATGCCAATGCAAGCTCCACACCTCCACCCATGCAAACCGTATGCAAAGCTGCAATCACAGGTTTTGGATAAGCCTCTACATAAGCCACCACATCAAGCAAATTGGGCGATGCAAACGCCTTGGGGCTGCCAAATTCTTTGATATCGGCTCCACCACTGAAGGCGCCACCTGCACCCGTGAGAACCACCGAGCTGACCGAGTCGTCGTTGATCAATGACTCCAAATGCTCAATCAGTGCCTGTCGACTGGCCAAATTGAGACCATTGATGGGTGGGTTGTCTAACGTGATGAGCGCAACAGATCCGCGCTTTTCAAGGTGTGCTGTCATGATGCCTCCAGGTCCTGCGGTTAGGTCTTGTGTCAGCATCATACACAAAAACGAACGATCGTTCTATTTTGACCAGATTCCTTGATTCAAGAAAAGAAGGTGATTCACGTGGGGAAGCACTTCGGCAGGAGCAGATTGTTCAAACCAAATGGTCTGCATGCCTTGACCCTTCAAATCTAATAGCCAGTTCAGCAATTCGGTACGAGCAGGTGAAGCAAGACCCTCGAAGGGTTCATCCAAAATCACGCAACGTGGTTGGGAAACCAATGCAGTTGCCACACTGAGAATCTGCTGCTCACCACCAGACAAATGCTTGGCCGCTAAGCTGTGGCGCTTTTGGAGCGTGGGTAATCGTTCAAGCACTTCTTGAACGCAATGATTAGCCGCGGCAGAATGCCACCCCACGTCTAAACCTAGGCCCACATGCAAATGCTCGACAGGGTTCAGATCTGCAAACACATCGCGATGTTCTGGAACATAGGTGACACCGCAGGCATATCTCTGCTGTGCATTCATTCGAAGCATCAAGGTGCCATCAAATATGAACTCGCCCAAATGATCTAGGTGACCTGCCAGAGCCTGTGCCACCGTCGACCTGCCAGAACCGTTACGACCCTGGATCATCAGCCATTGACCTGGACCCAATTCCAAATCGAGGGGCTCAATCCAAGAGCGTCCATTTTGACAAGGTGTAAAACGATTCAACTTGAGCATGACGAAATCTCAATCACGCGGCCGCATAAAGTCTCCAACACATCGGCATCGTGTTCCACCAATATACAAGTGGAACCAACAAACAAATCTTTCATGATCTCGGCCATGCTTTGACGTTCGATTGGGTTTAGACCCGCAGTGGGCTCATCTAACAACACCAGTATGGGCGAGAACGCTGCTGTCATGACACACTCCAGCAGACGTTGTTGAGCGTAGGAAAGCTGATGCACAGAGGCATCGGCGTATGACTCCAACCCCACTCGCTGCAACCATGACAAGGCTTGAGTACGCCAAGCCGAGCGCAAGTCAGCTCGCGGGCAGGTTGCCCCGCTGTGGACGGCGGGAACATCAGTGACCCATCGTGGTCGTTGATCTTTTGAAGCGATGGCGACCATGACATGTTCACCCACCGTCATCTGATTCATCAAGGCAGGACTTTGGTAACTCCGGCATAAGCCAAGACGGGCACGTTCAATCACACTGTCTTGGGTGATGTCGCGCCCTAAAAACAAGATGCGTCCACCCGGCTCAATGGCTCGTTCTCCCGTAATAGCTTTCAGCAATGTTGATTTGCCTGCACCATTCACGCCCCTGATACCCAACCATTGCCCTTGCTGCAGTGCCAAATCGATGGGCTTGAGCAAGACGACCCCTTGCATCACGACTGACACGTTTTGTAACTGCAACACCACAGGCATTGAGTTCTGAATGGAGGCTTGACTGACGGACTGGTCATTCATCTGGCCCACCAAGGCGGAACCTGTACCCAGCCAGGGTTGGCCTTGATGAGCTGAAGACGGAGTTAAGGAGCGCGATCGCCAAACCATGACAACCACAAAAAGCAGACCCAACCAAAGCGGAAGGCTGTCGCTCCACACCCCACCCCATACTCTGAATACAGCCCATGCAAACGACCCCATGAGCAAGCCCCAAACGGAGGCCCCCCCTAACCAACCAAACAACAGAAACCAAGCCGAAAGCATAGGGTCAAGCAATTGCAAACTGACGTGCTCGAGCCACAAGGCAGCAAGCCCTCCCCACAAGCCCATGATGGCACTGGCGACACCATGCATTTGGAAACGAACGTCAAAGCCTCTCACTCCCCACAAAGCCAAACGCTCCTCTCGATCACGATGAACGGCGGCCCATAGCGCCATCGGAGTTCGCTTCCAAGCATGCCATGCAAGAACACACATCCAGAGCCAGAAGCCAGCCATCAAAGCCACTTCAAGGTGGGACATAGATCCGCGAGATATAGACCACCCTGCCTCACCACCTGTCCAATGCGGCCACATGGGCGCCAGCAGGTACGCCATCTCGGCTACTGCCAAAGAGAGCATTGAAAAGGTCAATCCCGATTGCCTGATGATGAGACGGGACATGAAAGCGGCCAATAGCCAAGCGACGACAGCCGATACCACAGGTACCAAAGCCACTTGTAATTCGATCCCAATCCATGAATGCGTGGCGTGTAGAAATAAAACACTGGCAAATGCACCAGTGGCAGCATACAAAGCCAAACCAAAATGCATCAATCCAGCATGGCGCAAGAGCCACCAAAAAGTGCCACAACCCAACAGCCCTAGGATCCATTGAAACAGGAAAGAGCTCACGCTACCTCCTATGGACGATGGCTGTGTCAGCAGAGCGATTCAATCGCCAAGCCATCCATAAAAAAGGCAATGCAGGTGCCCAAGATGACAAGCCCGCAATGGGCAATAAGGCAGACCATGCATAAAGTTGTCCAATGATCAAACTGGCCCACCATGTGCCCCACAAGGAACCAAGTCCACCACTCACCACCACGACAAACAACAATGCCCCCATGGACATGGCCATGGTCGGCTGCAGGGGCAAGGTGAGCATGGTCAAAACACCAGACAAGGCAGCCAAACCACAGCCCAAAGCAAACACGCTGGTCAAGATCTTTTGAACTGGGTACCCAAGCGATTCAAGCATGTGAGGCTGCGACTTGAGGGCACGAAACAACACACCCCAGCGAGAGAAACGCAACCAAACGGCAAGTGCCAGCAGCACACAAACGGCCACCCCCATCGACAAAACCCGAGCAGGTGAAATGCCCCATGAAGTGAAGTGAGACCCCGCACCAGGCACAAGGAAATCAGGCACCGTGTATGACAAGGTGGCAGAACCCCACAACCAACGCACCAACTCTCCGCTTAAAAAAAGCAAACCAAACGTCAATAGCAACTCTGACATGTGCCCTTGATGGTGCAACGGCCGAAGGAGCCAACGATAAATCGCTGCGCCCAATACAGTCATGCTCAGGACAGCCGCCACCCATGCGCCCATCCATCCCATGGTTGGCGTCAAGGAATAGGCGATGTAACCGCCCCACATGTAAAAGGCCGCATGCGAAAACTGCAAAATACCCATCCACCCGTAAACAATGGATAAGCCTGAGCTGAGCAAGAAAAGCATCAGCCCTTGGCTTAAACCTTGGACCAATGCCAGAACGGCCAGATCGATCATGTTGGATCGACCCTCATGTTGATGGATGCAAAAGACCGTTACTGAATACGGGCTGCTTCACGAACTTTGCGTTGAAAAGAAGCGAGTCGATCTTGCGCCAGTTGTTGACGCAGCTGTTCTTTGACACTTTCAAAGGGGGGGAACGCAGCTTGGCGCGTATCTACTAACTGAATCACGTGCCATCCGAATTGAGTTTGAACAGGCGCCGAAATCTGTCCTTTTTTCAAAGCCGTCATGGCTTTTGAAAATTCCGGAACAAACATGGCGGCATCGGCCCAGCCCAGGTCTCCTCCTTGAGCCCCTGAACCTGGATCCAGCGATTTCTTTTTGGCCAATGCAGCAAACATCTGCGGGTTTTGATTGACTGCAGCGGCCACTTCCTTGGCCTCAGCTTCGGTTTTGACCAAAATATGAGAAGCACGATATTCGGCCCCTGCACCTGATGTGGTGAGTTTGTCGTATTCGGCCTTGAGTTGTGCATCACCCATGGCGGCGACTTCAGATTGCACTTGATCCATCAGGGCCCTGATGAGAATGCTTTGTCGAGCCAACTCCATTTGTTCGCGATACGAGTCGGTGGCATTCAAGCCACGACGCACGGCTTCCTGGGAAAAAACCTCGCGCGTAATGATTTCTTCACGAATTTGCTGCTTCATGGTCTCATCGACTGTTTGACCTTGGCGTTCGAACTGCTGAACAAATGTTTGCATGCGTGAACTAGGCACGGGTTTGCCATTGACAATGGCCAAATTCTGAGCCCAAGCCATGGGAGCAGCGCACAAAACAGCGCTAACCAATAAATTCTGAAGTTTCATAAGAAGACGGAGGTGAGGTCGGTTGAAAACAAGGATTACAGAGGATGACTGTCGTCTTTGGCATCAATGGCCAACGCGTGCAAGCCAGCATCTATATAGGTTTTTAAAGCATCATACACAAGGCGATGCCGAGCAACGGGAGAAACCCCTCGAAGACTTTCACACCGGATACGCACGGTGAAATGCGATCCCTGTCCTGATGGGTGGGCCCCCGAGTGTCCTGCATGGGCTGCCGTGTCATCGATGACTTGAATGATGGCGTTGGGAAAAACTTGTTGCAGGCTTTGTCGCAACGCTTGATCGGTGATGAGTAAATCGGTCATGGCAAGACTCATTGATCAGCATGATTGGATTTGAGGTACGGCGCAATATAAAGGCCCTGCCCCACAATGAAGATGATGGGAAAGACGTAGCCCCACAGCTTGAAGTTCATCCACTCGTCCATGCTCCACATCACCACTGCATAGGCGTTGATAGTTGCCATGAAGACAAAATACAAAGCCCAAATGTGAATCAATCGATTCCATACGGGAACTGGCAACTTCAGCTGAGCCCCGAGCAAGTTATGCAAGACATTTCGTTTCCACACCCATAAAGCGCCCCACAAAGCCATGGCCATGGCCGCGTACAGAACGGTGGGTTTCCACTGAATAAACCGCTCGTCTTGCAACAACAATGTCAAGCCGCCAAACACCCAGATCAAGACGAGGGTGGTTTGTTGCAAAGTAGACAACCGTCCTTCTAAGCGTCGAATGAAGAGGGTTTGCACCAAGGTAGCCACCATCAACACCGCGGTTGCCAGATAAATACCTGCCATTTTGTAGGCCACAAAAAAAAGAAGAATCGGAAAAAAATCGATGACGAAACGCATAGAGACTGATCCTTTAGCCAACCCAACGACGTGCGTTGTACCAAATTTGCATCCATGGACTCAGGCCTGTTGGATCAGACGAAGTCCAACTCATTTGGGCATTGCGAAACACCCGTTCTGGGTGCGGCATCATGGCCGTGAAACGTCCATCTGGCGTGGTGACTGCAGTTAACCCTTGAGGGCTTCCGTTAGGATTCGCTGGATACTGACTAGCCACGCCGCCTGTGAGGGGGTCAACAAAGCGCATGGCCCGATGAACATTGGCTTCTTGACCCTGCGCTTGGAAATTGGCGTACCCCTCTCCGTGTGCAACCACGATGGGCAATACGCTGCCCTGCATACCAGTCAACAAAATACTGGGCGAATCCAGCACCTCTACCTGTGCAAATCTAGCCTCGTAGCGTTGACTTTGGTTGGTGGTGAAGCGAGGCCAACCTTGTGCACCTGGAATCAAAACCGATAGCTCAGCAAACATTTGGCAACCGTTGCAAACACCCAAGCCAAATACATCGTCACGCGCAAAAAATGCCTGCATCACATGGCGCAAGCGATCGTTCATCAATACACTGCGCGCCCATCCAGAACCAGCACCCAGGGTGTCGCCATAACTGAACCCGCCACAAGCCACCAAGCCTTTCATGTCTGACAAGTCAGTATGCCCAGCCAACAAGTCACTCATGTGCACGTCCACCGACTCGAAACCTGCCAAATGAAAGGCGTAGGCCATTTCGACATGCGAATTGACACCCTGCTCTCGCAAAATAGCGACACGTGGCTTCGTCAAGTGGAGAGCTGGTGCTTGCAACACAAACGTCGGTTGGCACTGAAGTCCAGGATCTTCTGGCAAGCCGGCGCGTTCGTGCTCTTGATTGGCGCAATCAGGGTTGTCTCGCAATTGCGCAATTTTCCAACTCACGCTGTCCCATACCTGATGCAAATCTTGAAGGGTTGCGCTAAACACCGCTTGGGTATCACGCCAAATTTCTACTTTGCCTTTGCCAACGTCGAGTGCAGATGAGTCGGGTCGCGTTTTTCCAATGACATGGCTGCATGCTGAAAGACCGTGTTCACGCAGAACCGACATGACCGAGTCGCGCTCTGAAGATTTAACTTGAATCACCACCCCAAGTTCTTCATTGAACAACGCCTTGAGGGTTGCCTCTTGGCGCAAAGCTGCAACCTGAGTGGCCCAGTTTTTGGCTTCTCCGCTGTCCATGCGACTGTCGTTGATGCCATCGCCACCAGTGATGAGCATATCAACGTTGAGATAAACACCCACATGCCCCGCAAAGGCCATCTCACAAACACATGCAAGAAGTCCACCATCGCTGCGATCGTGATAAGCCAAAACCTGCCCACGCTGTCGCAGCTGCTCGAGAGCTCGGTGAAGGCGCAGAATATCTTGCGCGTCGACCAAATCGGGCACTGCACCACCTGGCTGCTCAAGGCACTGTGCCAAGATGCTACCGCCCATGCGTTGCTGTCCTCTGGCCAAATCAATCAGCAACAAGGTGGTATCTGGCTCCTGCCCTTGCAATTGCGGCGTTACTGTTTGGGTCACGTTTTCAACAGTGGCGAAAGCCGTGACGATGAGGCTGACAGGAGACACCACTTCGTGCAGTTTCTCGTCTTGCGTCCACCGGGTTTTCATCGACAAGCTGTCTTTCCCAACGGGAATTGAAATTCCCAGTTCTGGACAAAGTTGCATCCCCACGGCTTGAACAGCATCAAACAATGCCGCATCTTCCCCTGGTGTTCCACATGCTGCCATCCAGTTAGCAGATAGCTTGACATGACTCATGTCAAATGGTGCGGCCATCAGGTTCAACAAGGCTTCGGCAACCGCCATTCTTGCGGAAGCGGCTGAAGAAACCGAAGCCAGTGGGGAACGCTCACCCATGGCCATGGCTTCACCCGCAAGGCCCACGTGATCGGCCAACGTCACGGCGCAATCGGCAACAGGCACTTGCCAAGGCCCTACCATGGGATCTCGATGGGTGAGACCCCCGACGGTTCGGTCTGCAATGGTGATTAAAAAGCGTTTGGATGCAACCGTGGGATGCGACAGCACTCGAATCACCGCATCTTGCAACGACACCCCGTCTAAATTAATGCCTGGGACATGACGCACCTTGCGCTGCACGTCTCTGTGCATGCGAGGGGGCTTGCCAAGCAAAATATCAAGAGGCATGTCAACCGCAGGCTCCACACCCTTTGGATCCTGGACCACCAATTGACGGCTTTCTGTGGCTTGACCCACAACAGCCATGGGGCATCTCTCTCGCTGACAAAACGCCTGAAGTGCCGGCAAACCTTCAGGAGAAACCGCTAACACATAGCGTTCTTGGCTTTCGTTGCACCAAATTTCTTTGGGGGCCAAACCAGACTCTTCGAGAGGAATTTGGCTCAAGTCGAATCGAGCCCCACGCCCTGCATCATTGACCAACTCTGGAAAAGCGTTGGACAAGCCTCCGGCGCCTACATCGTGGATAGCCAATATGGGGTTGTGAGCACCTAGGGCAACACAATGATTGATGACCTCTTGAGCACGACGCTCCATTTCTGGATTGCCGCGCTGAACCGAATCAAAGTCGAGATGTGATGCATTGGTGCCACTGTTCAATGAACTTGCAGCACCGCCCCCCATCCCGATGCGCATCCCAGGACCCCCCAACTGAACCAGCAAGGTACCCGCTGGAAATTCGATTTTGTGGGTCATGGTTGAATCAATATGACCCAAACCGCCAGCGATCATGATGGGCTTGTGGTAGCCACGATGGACGGAGTCAATATCTGAGTGAATGAACTGCTCGTACTCGCGGAAATATCCGGTGAGATTGGGTCGTCCAAACTCATTGTTGAATGCAGCACCACCCAAAGGACCTTCAATCATGATTTGCAATGGGCTTGCCATGTGCGTAGGAAACGCCTTTGAAGAGGGGGCACCATCTTGTGGGAAATACAACTTAGATACCGTGAAGCCCGTCAGTCCGGCACGGGGCGCAGAACCGCGACCGGTTGCGCCTTCATCTCGAATTTCTCCGCCAGCCCCCGTTGCAGCACCTGCAAACGGGCTGATGGCAGTCGGATGGTTGTGCGTTTCAACCTTCATCAGAACATGTTCTAAAGCTGCCTCCTGTCTGTAGGCCTGAGGCTGCGAAGAACCAGCAGCAGTAAAACGTTGAACAGGCACCCCCTGCATAATGGCCGCGTTGTCGCTGTAGGCCACTACCGTGTGCTTTGGATGCATGCGGTGCGTATGGCGAATCATTCCAAACAACGATTGATCTTGAGGCTCACCGTCAATGGTGAAGTCAGCGTTAAAAATCTTGTGTCGGCAATGCTCACTGTTTGCCTGAGCAAACATCATCAATTCGACGTCGGTGGGGTTGCGTTGCAGCCCCACAAAAGACTGAACCAAGTATTCAATTTCGTCATCGGCCAAAGCCAAACCAAGTTCTGAGTTGGCCATTTCAAGAGCTTGCCGTCCCAGCCCAAGCACATCAAAACGCTCCATGGGAGGGCCTTCACGGACATCAAACAACGCCGCTGCTTGATCACGCTGAGTAAAAACACTTTCGGTCATGCGATCGTGAACCCAAGTTTGGGCGCGCTCATTTGCGTCGGCTTGTGAACGATCGGGGTGTGACAGCCCCACAAAAGCGAATTCCGTGAGCCGCTCCAAGCGATGCACAGGAAGCGCTGCATGATGGGCTATGTCGGTGGCTTTCGAGGCCCACGGCGAAACCGTTCCCAAACGTGGCCCAACCCACAGCCGAAGAGCCGTTTGGATTGAACGGGCTGGCTCCCAGTGTTGCAACAATTGCTGCATGCTTTGAACATGCTCGCTAGTCGGATCTTGATCCCACAAAACCACGTAAACGTGATGAGCAGACACATCGGTGAGAGCAAACCCTTCGCGATGGGCAGTGTCTAAAAGACGTTGGCGCTGAAAGGGGCTGAGGGCATTACCCCCCTCAATAAATTGGATGCTGGGCTTCACGGCAGACTCGACAGGTGGGCAATGTTCAATTTTAAAAGACTTCAGGTTCCTATGGCCTCAAGCAACTCGCGCTCAATTTGGACACGTCCGTTTTCAGAGGAAAGAACTGCACCTTCGATCAAGAACATGTCTTCAACACGCTCTCCCAAAGTCGTGATGCGTGCCAACTGCATATCAATGCGGTGAATGGCCAACACGCGTGCAATGCAATAGAGCAAGCCTCTACGGTCACTGGCAGAAACCGACAGAAGCCAACGCTGGGCTCGTTCATCGGGAACCAAATCAACCCGAGGAGGCATGGGAAAACTTCTGACTCGGCGCGACAAGCGTCCCATGCTGGGTACACGCAAAGGACCCGTGTCACGCAACGCAAGAACCAATTCAGATTCGATCATGCCCGTGAGCTCTCGCGGACCTACCCCAATTTCAGGGAGACCCAGCTCAAACGTGTCAAGGGCATATCCATCTTGCGTGGTGTGAATTTTGGCGTCATGAATAGAGAACCCCGCTTGATCGAAATAGCCGCAAAGATGGGCAAACAAATCATGTTGATCGGGGGTGTAAACCATGACTTGCATGGCGCTGGTTTCGCTAACCGGGCGGGCTCGAACCAACGGATACTCAACGTTTGCACCAAGTCCGTAACGAGAGATTACACGTGCATGCCAAGCAATTTCATCGGCATCGTGACGCATGAAATAACGCACATCTAGACGATCCCACAGTTTTTCATGAACCCGATGAGGCAATGCGTGCAACGCCAAGATATTGAGTGCATCACGCTTGCGCAATTCAACTTGTGACTCAGGGTCTGGCGCGCGTCCACCCAAGATGCGCAAAGTAGAACGGTAAAGATCTTCTAGCAACCGTCCCTTCCACGAATTCCAGACTTTGGGAGATGTCCCTCGAATATCTGCCACAGTGAGCAAATACAAGGCCGTGAGGTAACGTTCGTTGCCTACCCGCTGCGCGAACTCACGCAGAACATCAGGGTCTGAGATGTCACGCTTTTGAGCCACTTGACTCATGCTTAAGTGTTCTGCCACCAGAAACTCAATCAACCTGGCATCTTCACTATCTATTTGATGCTGTTTACAGAATCTTCTGACTTCAACTGCCCCCAGCACCGAATGGTCTCCACCGCGTCCCTTGGCAATATCGTGAAATAAGGCCGCGACGAACAGAATCCAAGGCTTATCCCAGCCAGCTGCCAGCTGAGAGCAAAACGGATATTCGTGCGAGTGATCGGCAATGAAAAAGCGACGCACATTGCGCAACACCATGAGAATATGTTGGTCAACGGTGTAGACGTGAAACAGATCGTGCTGCATTTGTCCAACCGTGCGTCGAAACGGCCACAAATATCGGCCTAGCACCGATGTCTGGTTAAGCAGTCGCATGGCATGGGTAATGCCCTGGGGCGCCTGCATGATTCGCATGAACATCTCACGATTGCGTGGATCTTGTCTAAATCGTGCATCCATGAGCGATCGGGAAGCGTACAGTGCGCGCAATGTTCGAGCCGAGAGCCCTGTTACCCCCACCTCGGTTTGGAACAAATAAAACGTTTCCAAAATGGCTTCGGGATGCTGAGCGTACAACTCATCGTGGGCGATTTCAATCAGCCCACCGCGGTCAAAAAATCGTGGGTTGATGGGGCGCATGGCGACGACATGATTTCCATGACGTGATTGACTTAATTTTTCTTCAATCACCAACATCACAATTTCGTTAAGCTGCACCACCGCCTTGGCGGCCCAGTAATAGCTGCGCATCAAGGCTGTGCTTGCTGGCATGCTGCCATTTTTTTCACCAAAGGCCTCAGCCACTTGATTTTGCAAGTCAAATACCAAGCGATCTTCACGACGCTTCGCAATGCGATGCAACCTGGCACGAACCAAGCTGATCATCGCCTCGTTGGCTTGAATTTGTTGCATTTCAAGGCGACTGATCAGGCCTGCTTGGTGCAAGTCTTTCCAGCTTTTGCCCATGCCAGCTGCTTTGGCCACCCACAAAATCACTTGCAAATCACGCAAGCCGCCGGGTGATTCTTTGCAATTGGGCTCGAGCGAGTACGGGGTGTTCTCAAACTTGTGGTGACGTTGATGCATTTCGGCCACCTTGGCAGCCAAAAAACGCGAGGCATCCATGCGTTCGTGCAATTGTTGCTGCAGTTCTTGACAGGCTAATTTTGAGCCGCATAAATATCTAGACTCTAACAACGCCGTTTGAACCGTGATGTCTTTGGCAGATTCGCTTAAGCACTCGTCTAATGTGCGAACACTAGAGCCGATTTCTAGCCCAACATCCCAGCATGCACCAATAAACTGTTCTACTTTTTGTTGGTCTTGGTCTGTCAAATGTGAGGGTAACAAAACCAGCACATCAATATCTGAAGATGGAAACAATTGCGACCGACCGTAGCCACCAACAGCCAGCAACGCAACCGAGGGATGCAATTCAAATACATCCCACAATCGACGCATGATGCCGTCGCAATAGCGAGACAATCGCGTGATCAGAGCCATGCCCTGTCGAGGGGTTAACTGAGGATCGTCAAGCGGCGCCAAAATTCGTTGGCGGCCCAACGTCCAATCTTGGCGTATCTGCATCCAAGCCTCTTGAGTGGTTGCAGACGCTATCACCATCACACGGCAACAAATGACGGTGGCGCAGGAGTCCCTGCTGAAACCGTTAATACCTCGTATCCCGTTGGCGTGACCAATACAGTGTGTTCCCACTGTGCTGAAAGGGATCGATCTTTGGTGACGATGGTCCAGCCGTCTCCCATTTCACGAATATCACGCTTGCCGGCGTTGATCATGGGTTCAATGGTGAAGGTCATGCCTTCACGCAATACCTCACCTGTACCTGGTCGACCGTAGTGCAACACTTGAGGATCCTCGTGAAACCCACGACCAATTCCATGACCACAAAACTCACGAACGATGGAGTAACCATGTCGTTCGGCGAAATCTTGAATGGCAAACCCAATGTCGCCCAAGCGGGCACCAGGCTTGACCATTTGAATGCCCTTCCACATGGCATCGTAAGTCACTTGGCAAAGCCTGTTGGCGGCAACAGAGCCTTCACCCACCACATACATGCGACTGGAGTCGCCATGCCAGCCGTCCTTGATGACTGTGACATCGACGTTGACAATATCGCCCTTTTTCAGCAACCGATCACTGGGGATGCCATGACAGACCTGTTGGTTGATAGACGTACAAACCGACTTGGGGTAAGGTTTGTAACCGTGGGGGGCGTAGTTCAGGGGTGCTGGAATGGCTTGTTGAACATCGACAATGTAATCATGCGCCCATTTGTCAATTTGCTCGGTGGTAATACCCGCAACGATCAGGGGCGTGAGATAGTCAAGAACTTCTGAGGTCAGACGCCCAGCCAGGCGCATGCCTTCGATGTCCTCAGCTGTTTTGATGGTGATGTTGCTCATGAACCGAATTATCCCTGATCAGGCACGTCAGATTGAAGCCATTGGCGCATTTGCCCCTCGTCAATCACGGGAACGGCCAACTCAAGAGCTTTTTCCAACTTGCTGCCCGCGTCTGCACCTGCCAACAAAAAATCAGTTTTCTTGCTAACCGACCCCGCAACCTTGGCTCCAGCAGCTTCCAGCATGGCTTTGGCCTCTTCCCGACTCCATGTAGGCAAGGTTCCAGTGATGACCACCGTTTTTCCTGTGAAAGGCGTTTGGGGCAGCGCAGTTGCCTCTAAAACAGGCCAATGCACACCCGAATCGACCAACCGCTGAATGGCCTGCTGATTGACCTCTTGATCAAAAAAATGGCGAATACTCTGAGCCACCACTGGACCAACGTCACGCACTTGCAACAACTGCTCTTGCGTTGCCTGCATCAGGCCAGACAAATCGCCAAAATGATGAGCCAGATCTTTGGCTGTCGTTTCGCCCACATGGCGAATGCCCAAGGCGTAAATGAAACGGGGCAAGGTTGTATTTTTGGATTGATGGATAGCCGTCACCAGATTCTGAGCAGATTTGTCACCCATACGCTCCATGCTGGCCAAGGTGTCCGAATTCAATTGATACAGGTCGGGTAACGACTCGACTCCGTGGAGCTCGACCAATTGCTCAATCAAGCGCTCTCCTAAACCCTCAATGTTCATGGCTTTGCGCGAGGCAAAGTGAAGCAGCGCTTCTTGTCGTTGCGCTTTGCATGCCAAACCCCCACTGCATCTGACATCGGCCATGCCGGGTTCACGGAAGGCCTCACTCCCACAAACAGGACAATGATGGGGCATGACAAACTCAACCGAATTTTCAAGGCGGTTCTCTGGGATCGAAGCGACCACCTCGGGAATGACATCTCCCGCTCGCCGCACAATCACGGAGTCGCCCACTCGGACGTCTTTGCGTCGCACCTCGTCTTCGTTGTGCAAGGTGGCATAGGTGACAGTCACCCCACCTACAAAAACAGGCTGTAAACGCGCCACCGGTGTGAGTTTGCCAGTGCGCCCCACTTGAACATCAATGGCTAGGACACGCGTGACCATCTCTTGAGCGGGAAACTTATGAGCCACTGCCCAACGCGGCTCGCGACTGACAAAGCCCATGCGTCGCTGAAGATCAAGAGAATTGACCTTGTAGACCACACCATCAATGTCAAACGGCAACGTGTCGCGCTCAGACGAAACCAGTTGGTAAAAACCCATCAAGCCTTCACTGCCCTTCACGACTCGGTAACGGTCACAAACCGGGAAACCCCAATCAGCAAGTTGTTGCAACGTTTGAGCATGTGTGGTCCACGGCTGTTGCGTTTGCCCTTTGTGGTCACGAGCCAACGCCAAGCTATATGCAAAAAAGCTCAGCGGTCGCTGAGCAGCGATGCGTGGATCTAACTGACGCACTGCACCTGCTGCCGCATTGCGAGGATTGACAAAGGTTTTTTGTGCCAACTCACGTTGACGCTGGTTGAGTGCCGCAAAATCGTCGCGGCGCATGTAAATTTCTCCACGCACATCCAACCAAGCGGGCACATCACCACGCAATTTCAAAGGAACTTGTCCGATGGTTCGGATGTTGTGTGTCACATCTTCTCCCACCATGCCGTCGCCCCTGGTTGCCGCCCTGACCAGGACACCGTTCTCGTATATCAAACTGATAGCCAACCCATCAAATTTGAGCTCGGCCACGTATTCGATAGGGCCTGTCACATCTGAAAGTTCTCGACAAATTCGATCGTTGAACGCAGACGCTCCTTCTGGTCGACTGTCGGTTTCGGTTCGAATACTCAACATCGGCACTTCATGCGATGCAGCAGCAAACACATCTAAAGCGTGCCCACCCACCCTTTGAGTGGGACTGGCAGACGATCGCAGTTCGGGATGCGCTTTTTCTAGGGCCTCGAGTTCTTGAAACCACGCGTCATATTGCGCGTCAGTCACTTGCGGATCGTCGAGCACATAGTAACGATGGGCATGCTCGTGCAATAACTCGCGCAACTGCTGGACGCGCACCGTGGGGTCTTCACCAAACAGATCGAGCGACTGGCTCATGAGACGTGATCAAGAAAAGAGTCGACGCGCTTGCGCTGAACCAGCCGCCAAATCATGATCTGCCAGCACTTCGTACAAGCTCACCAGGGCATCGTCAATTTGATTGAGCATTTCATCGGTGAGAACTTGCCCCGAATCATCGGTGACCGTGACCCCCATGCTGCGCGACAGCGCCTGTGCAACTTCTCTCATGCGAGCAAAGGGTCGCAGCGACGAGTCAACCCAATTGACATCTAACATCAATCGAATCTCACTCACCGGGGCTGCTTCACCCTCTTCTGCCAATGCTGCTTGAGTATCCAACTTCAACGTCAGCACAGGACCCGCATATCCGTCGGGAGCGGGCAGTACCAATCGACCTGGCAATGTGCCCGGAACAAACCCTAGCTCTTGTGAGTGATGCTGAACAAAACCTACACTCAATACAGAGTGTTTGGGCTTGAGAACAAACCCCAGTTGCGCATCATGCAAACTGGCAAATTGATCCAGTTCCCGTGCCCGCGCCATTTCATGCAGCATTTCCGGGATGTCGATCTCGCCGCCAAGCCCATCGACGATGCCACGCATGCGGGTAACGAATTCAGAAAATTCAATTTCATTCAGGGCACCCGAGCGGTTTGCCAACTGCAAGCCTGCTTGCAAAGCCTCGTAGCGTTGTCCCACCTGAATGCGCTCAAAGTGTTCTTCTCCCGCACGTCGGCCTTCGACTAAAAATGGCTTGGTTCCCACATGACGGGTAGAGGGCAAAGCGGCCAAAACAGCATCGCCAGACACCGCCTGGTCCAATGCCACAGGAAAAATGGCGTCGATGAGGGGGTCAATTTGGTGTCCCCAGTCGCGTGCGGCTGCAAGTGGCACTTGAAGAACCTTCAACATGGGCTCTTGGGGATGGTCATCGGAGTCAATGGCCTGTTCATCGCTGGAAACAGATCCAGTGGAAGTTTGCAGTGACGCATCTTCCTCGTCAGAACTCAGAAGGACAGGCTCCTGTAATCGTTGTACCGACGCTAGTTTGGCCTCTTTGGGCGCCCGCTTGGGAACACTGCGGCGCAAAGTCCAAGCGTTGTATGCCACGACAAAGGCGAGCACCAAACCACCCAAAATCACCAGTCCTGTTTGGAGTGAGGTCATGCAAGCTCCGCCATTTTTTGTGCAGATTCCATGTCTACCGCCACAATGCGTGAAACGCCTTGCTCTTGCATGGTGACGCCAATCAGTTGTTGCGCCATTTCCATGGCAATTTTGTTATGGCTGATAAACAAAAACTGTGTGCTTTGGCTCATGCTTTTGACCAAACGGGCATAACGTTCGGTATTGGCATCATCCAAGGGCGCATCAACTTCATCAAGCAAACAGAACGGTGCAGGATTGAGTTGGAAAATGGCAAAGACCAGGGCAATGGCAGTCAACGCCTTTTCCCCACCCGATAGCAGGTGAATCGTTTGGTTCTTTTTGCCAGGAGGCTGGGCCATCACCTGCACACCAGCATCCAAAATTTCTTCACCGGTCATGATGAGTTTGGCGTTCCCTCCACCAAACAACTCAGGGAACATGCGACCAAAATGCTCGTTCACCGTTTCAAAGGTATTAGCAAGCAATTCTCTTGTCTCCGCATCAATTTTTCGAATGGCATCTTCGAGCGTATTGATGGCTTCGTTCAAATCTGCAGATTGCGCATCTAAAAACACCTTGCGCTCACGCGACTCGGTCAACTCATCGAGTGCTGCCAAATTGACAGGCCCCAGCGCTTCCATTTCACGATGCAAGCGATCAATTTCACTTGAGAGCCCTTGTAAACGCACCCCCTGCTCAGCAATGCTGGACTCCACTGCCGCCACATCACAACCGCTTTGCACCAGCTGTTCGAGCCACTGTTCATAACCCAAGCGAGCCGCTTGTTCTTTGAGCTGAACTTCGACGATGCGCTGCCGTCTGGGCTCAAGATCTCGTTCATGACTCAAACGACGTTCGTCAAGCGCGCGCAACTTGTGTGTCAAGTCTTCATACTCACTGCGCTTGCTTGCCAATGCACTTTCTCGCTGCATCTTGACTTCCAATGCAGCCTGCAAGCCAGCTTGAGCCGATACGTCCGACAAGTTTTGCGTCTCTGCATCCAGACGAATGGCTTCAGCTTGAAGGTCTTGGGTTTGGCTCAGAGCCGTTTGAATGGTGCGTTGCAACTCTTCACGACGTGCAGCTACTGTTCGCTGTGAAAAAGTAGCCTCTTGCACCTGACGCTCCAATTGGCGAAGTGTCGCACGTGCCTGGTCCAACTGACGTTGGGCTTGAATAACGGCCTCATCAAGTTCTGCGTGTCGCTCTTGAGCTGCAGCCAACTCAAGATCTAAGTTCTCAAATTGTTCTTGAGAGACAACACGCCGAGCCTCAAGTTCCTCAAGATGCGCGTCGGTCTCCGCCAAATCGGTATCCAGTTGAGAGGCACGTTGCTGGGCTTGCTGGGCCAATTGACTGAGCTTCAACCACTCCACTTGGGCCTGGTGCGCTGCCGATTGCGCAGAGGCCGATTGCGAACGCAGTTGCGTGAGTTGTTGCATGCCTTGGTGGTATGCCTGTTCGTGTCGCATCAGTCGTGTGCGAGCTTCTTCAACCAGAAGCGACTGGGCGCGAACACTTTTGTGCAAATTTTCAATCTCTTGAGCCCGCGCAAAAATACCCGCTTGAGCATC
Organism: Pseudomonadota bacterium; assembly: GCA_041170945.1. GTDB lineage: Bacteria > Pseudomonadota > Gammaproteobacteria > Burkholderiales > Burkholderiaceae_C > RS62. The sequence goes on along the minus strand of JBEDMU010000050.1, from coordinate 5,059 downwards.
ATCTTCGGCAAAAAAGCTCAGGTGGTAGCGCCCCACCGAATGGCCTTGTGGCACCAAAATAGCCTCTCCAGGACGAAGCTGGGAACGCATCGACATGGCCTGTTCAAGTGATTCGCAGGCGTACAGACCTTGCAACCACTCGGCCATCAGGGCACTCAACTGTGAATCGTGCAAACGCATCAAATCATGCAAGGCACGAAGACCTGTTGCAGATGGCACAGAAGATGCAGCGTCTGCAGGCGAATAAAACGTCAACTTGGAGACGGGCGCATCAACCGCGAGTGCACTCAACGATTCCAGTCGACTGACCTCTAGAGAGCCCATTCGATCTTTGAGCGCAGCTTCTAGGGCCCGCTCCCATCCTGACTCAATGTGCAGGCGCTTCCAAAGAGGCTGCAAATGCTCCAAGCCATGCTTGCCCAACCATGGACGCAACTTGTCGTCGGTTTGCAACTTGTCCTGCAAAGATTGCAGGGCCTCTAAACGCGCGTTCAGATCTGCAGCTCGAGCCTGTGCGTCGTTGAGCTCGCTTTGAGCCAACTTGCGAGCCTCATCCCATTGGGGGACATCCACCTGAAGCTGCTCAAATTGTTGTAATACATCATCAGCTTGAGCTTGAGCCACATCTAACCTGCTCTTGGCTTCTTCAACAGCTTGCTCTTGGGGCACTTCTACCGTTGAACGATCTTGACTCAAACGATCGCGCCGGGCTTGGTAGGTGCGGACCTGCTCTTCAACATGGGTCTGCTGAGCCGACAGCACCTGAAGTTGTTGTTGAACCTGGACCACCCCTTCACGTTGGCGATGGCTGTGGCCCTGCGCCTCGCTGAGTGTTAACTCAAATGCGGGCAATGTGGCTTCTTGTTCTTCAAGCTGAGCTTGCAAAATAGTCGATTGCTCGAACAAACTGGCATCGTCACCCTCTAGCGATTCGAGGTGCACTTGCGCTTCTGTTTGACGCTGCGTCCACTGTTCCAACTGTTGTTGCAATTGCAAACGACGCTGCTCGATGCGCTCACGTGCTTCCACCACATAGCGAATTTCAGCCTCAAGCTTGCCAACCTCTGCACTGGCCTCGTAAAGCTGCCCCTGTGACTGATTGAGTTGATCTGCAGCAGCAAAATGAGCCTGTCGCAATGCTTCTAAATCTGCTTCTACCCGACGCAAATCGGCCGTATGCGCCTCAAGGTCGGTCATGGCTTCTTGAACTTGTGCAGCCAATTTGACTTGCTCAGATTGCGCTTCGTTGCGCTTGAGTACCCACAGTTGCTGCTGCTTCAACGTGGCCTCAGATTGCAAAGCCGTGTAGCGCTGCGCGACTTCAGCTTGACGCTCTAGCTTTTCCAAATTGGCGTTGAGTTCACGCAAAATATCTTCAACGCGGGTTAGGTTTTCACGGGTGTCTTCAAGGCGGTTGGCGGTTTCGCGACGACGTTCTTTGTATTTGGATACGCCTGCAGCCTCTTCCAAAAACAACCTCAGTTCTTCGGGTCGGCTTTCAATGATGCGACTGATGGTGCCTTGACCAATAATCGCGTAAGCACGAGGGCCCAGGCCGGTTCCCAAAAACACATCTTGCACATCGCGCCTGCGAACAGGCTGCTGGTTGATGTAGTAGCTGCTGTTGCCATCACGAGTCAGCACTCGCTTGACCGAAATTTCGGCGTACTGAGCCCACTGACCCCCGGCCCGATGGTCGCTGTTTTCAAAAATCAGTTCCACGCTGGAACGACTGGCCGGTTTGCGTTGAGTCGTGCCATTGAAAATCACGTCTTGCATCGACTCGCCACGCAGTTCGCTGGCCTTTGATTCGCCCAAGACCCAACGCACCGCGTCCATGATGTTGGATTTGCCGCAACCATTGGGACCCACCACCCCTACCAGTTGGCCTGGCAATTCGAAATGGGTGGGTTCGGCAAACGACTTAAAACCTGAAAGCTTGATAGACTGAAGACGCACGGCTGTAGGGTGTTCTGGTAAAGGTTGAACTGAATCCTCAGACCCGCACGGATCTGATCAGCATGTCAGGATGATACCGTGTCCCACCCCCTCTCAGAGGCAGGATAATCCATACCCATGAATCCCTTGCTCCAAAGCCTCCAACCCTACCCCTTTGAACGCCTGCGCAAACTCTTTGCCACCGTAACGCCTTCTGGCGCGTATCGGCCCATCAGCCTAGGTATCGGCGAACCGAAGCATCCCACTCCGGAAGTCATTACCCAAGCCTTGTCAGGGGCGTTCGATGGACTGGCTCAATACCCCGCTACGGCCGGATTGCCCGCATTGCGCGAAGCATGCACCAATTGGGTGCAAAAACGGTATGGAGTGGCCCTGGACCCCGAAACGCAGGTGCTGCCTGTTCTTGGTTCTCGAGAAGCACTTTTTTCTATTGCACAAGCGATACTCAACCCACAAGAGCGCCAAGCTCGAGTGGCATGCCCCAATCCGTTTTATCAAATCTATGAGGGGGCGACACTTTTGGCTGGTGCCCAACCCATCTATGTAGCCAGCAACCCCGATCGCAATTTCGCAGTTGACTGGCACACCCTGCCCGATTCAGATTGGGCCATGGTACGCATGGTGTTTGTCTGCTCACCCGGCAACCCAACGGGTGCCGTCATGAATCTCAACGAGTGGCAATGGCTGTTCGATCAAAGCGACAAGCATGGATTTGTGATTGTTTCTGATGAGTGCTACAGCGAAATCTATTTTGGAGACCAGCCCCCACTGGGAGGTCTTGAAGCAGCGCATCGCTTGGGACGTCACGACTTCAAGCGGCTGATCAGCCTCACCAGTTTGTCTAAACGCAGCAACGCGCCAGGATTGCGTAGCGGCTTTGCAGCCGGAGATGCCGAAATTCTGCGGGGCTTTTTGCAGTACCGCACTTACCATGGCAGTGCCATGAGCACGTCCATACAAATGGCCAGCATAGCGGCATGGAATGATGAAGTCCATGTCATCGAAAACCGCCAGCAGTACAGCGAAAAATTCAAGGCCGTTTTGCCTATTCTCACCCCACACCTAGACGTGAGGTTGCCAGACGCTGGGTTTTACCTTTGGGCCCAAGTACACGCGTCGTATCAGAACGACGATACCGCTTTTGCCCGCGACCTCTATAGCCAATACAATGTGACGGTTTTGCCAGGCAGTTACTTGGCACGCGAGGTCGATGGAATCAATCCCGGTCGTGGACGAGTTCGATTGGCCTTGGTGGCATCTGTACAAGAGTGCGTGGAAGCCGCCCAACGCATTGCCCATTTTTGTTCTAACCTGAAGTGAGATTTATGAGCGCCAATTTGCATGCCATCATCGACGCCGCCTGGGAGCGCCGCAACGATTTTTCACCCAGCCAAGCGCCTGATGATGTCAAACAAGCCGTCAACGAAACGTTGGACGCGCTCAACTCGGGGCGCTTACGCGTGGCTTCGCGTGAAGGAGTGGGCCAATGGACTGTTCACCAATGGATCAAAAAGGCCATCTTGTTGTCTTTCCGCCTGAATGACAATGTGCACATGGGCGCAGGTGACTTGACCTTTTTTGACAAAGTTCCCACCAAATTTGCCCGCTTGAGCAACGAAGAATTGGCAGCAACAGGCGTTCGAGTGGTGCCTCCTGCCGTGGCTCGTCGTGGCAGTTTTATTGCCAAAGGCGCTGTGCTCATGCCCTCCTACGTCAACATTGGCGCATATGTCGATAGCGGCACCATGGTGGATACCTGGGCCACCGTAGGATCATGCGCACAAATTGGTAAAAATGTTCACCTCTCTGGTGGTGTTGGTATTGGGGGCGTGCTTGAACCCATGCAAGCCAACCCCACCATCATCGAAGACAACTGCTTCATTGGCGCCCGCTCAGAAGTGGTGGAAGGCGTGATCATCGAGGAAAACTCGGTATTGGGCATGGGCGTGTACATCGGCCAAAGTACCCCCATCTTCAATCGCGAAACCGGTGAAATCACCTACGGCCGTGTGCCCAGTGGTTCGGTGGTGGTCAGCGGCAATTTGCCCAAAACAGCTGCCAACGGTGCCCCCTACAGCATGTACGCGGCCATCATTGTCAAACGTGTTGACGCGCAAACCCGTTCCAAAACCAGCATCAACGAATTGCTGCGTGACTGAGGCATGACGCATATGTCAGAGCGTTTTTATCAAGAAACCCTAGAGCTCACGCGTGACCTGCTTCGTCGCCCTTCGGTCACCCCCATCGACGAAGGTTGTCAAACTTTGCTGCAATCACGCTTGCAGCCTTTGGGTTTTGAATGTGAAACGTTGATGAGTGGCCCCGAGGCATTCAGAGTTCAAAACCTCTGGGCCAAATACACCGCGCCACCCCTTTCTAACGGCCAACCCGCTCCGCTTCTGGTGTTTGCCGGACACACCGATGTGGTTCCGACAGGTCCTCGCGAGCAGTGGTCTCAAGACCCCTTCACGCCCACCGAACGCGATGGCAAGCTCTATGGTCGCGGCGCCAGCGACATGAAAACGTCGATCGCTGCTTGGACTGTTGCTGTTGAAGCGTTTCGCAAAGCTCACCCGCAAGCGCCCTTGTCGTTGGCTTACCTGATTACCAGCGATGAAGAAGGCCCATCTGTGGACGGAACCGTTGTTGTTTGCCAAGCCCTCAAAGAACGTGGCGAACAACTTGATTACTGCATTGTGGGCGAACCCACCTCAACCGAACGCACGGGCGACATGGCCAAAAATGGTCGCCGAGGCACCCTGAGTGGCAAGCTCACGGTCAAAGGGGTACAAGGTCATGTTGCCTACCCTCATTTGGCTCGCAATCCCATCCATTTGTTGGCCCCAGCGTTGGCCGAACTCACCCAAATTGAATGGGATCAAGGCAACGCCCATTTCCCTCCGACCACCTGGCAGGTCAGCAACATTCATGCAGGCACGGGAGCCACCAACGTGATCCCGGGCGAAGCCGTGATTGACTTCAACTTCCGCTTTAGCACTGAATCCACTCCAGAAAGCTTGCAAGCTCGTGTGATGTCGGTGCTCAATCACCACCAGCTCGATTTTCATATTGCATGGACTCTGGGCGGCCTGCCCTTCTT
>JBEDMU010000049.1:0-6845 GCA_041170945.1 Pseudomonadota bacterium | reverse complement strand
GCGAGTGTCTGCAGGTCTTTTTCTGCTTTCGAACCGCTGCCTCGGTCAAACGCCATGGTGTGGGTGGAAGCAAAAGAAAAAACCCTGAGTGATTGAATCCCTCAGGGTTTGGTCTTGGCGGGCTAGAAGATACCAGATCGCAAACCGCCTAAATCCCCCAAGGGCAAGCCGATCAAGCACTTGGGGGCCGGTTCATCATTCTAAATGTTGAGACATCTTCTTGTACCGAGAGTTTTCAGAACCTCTGACTCGACAGCGACTCTGCAGCGTTTGCGGCCGTACAGGGAGACGAAGAAAGTCTTGGCTATTTCTCAACAGCTGACCTCCAAACCATCAGCTACTGAATTAGGGCAATGCCACTTCTATCGAGAAATCATGCTTGAGCTTGTTGGTTGCGCGACGGGCGATAACGACTCATCAAGGTTTCCCTTGATTGTGGCGCTGTGAAGCGCGTAAGGTGATGAAGTAGATATTGAGCGTGCCGAGGGGTGTTACCTTGGAGCGCATAGAGCTGCGGTGAATACGCGGCCTAATCATCGCGAAATTTACGGAAAATAATGGCTGATTGGCAACTTCTGAAGGTGAAAAAGCACTGAAAAAGCAAGATGGTTGGTTTTGGCTTGATCAGAATCAACGTTGAGGCATGTCTTTGACAGAATACCCAAGACTGACGGTGGCACCGTCAGGGATTGCCGGCATGGTCTCGTTCCACGCCTCCCAGCCCTCACGCATAGCTTGCAATTGCTCGGGTTGTCGCCCCCCTAAATTGGCGCGTTCTCGGCTGTCTCCCGGTATATTAAATAGGTAATCGTTGCCATCGACACGCAGGTATTTCCAGTCGCCGACCCTCATGGCCCTTTGGCCTCGGTGGTTCATGCGCCAATGCATGGGTCGCTCAAACGTGTGGTCTGGGTTACGCAAGGTGCCCGTTAGGGACACGCCGTCCAAGGGGTAGTCGGCGTCTATGCTTGCGCTGCCGATCTCCATCATGGTGGCAGACCAGTCCATCGTCATGCAATGCTGTGGGCTGATTCCGCCAGGGGCGATGGTGGCGGGCCAGTGTGCAATCCATGGCACCCGAATGCCACCTTCGGTCAGGTCCATTTTGCCGCCCACTAAGGGCCAGTTATCACTGAAGCGTTCGCCGCCATTGTCACTAGTGAACACAATCAAAGTATTCTCCAGTTGTCCGGTTTCGCGCAAGGCTTTGACCACCCAGCCGATGCCTTCGTCCATATGGTGAATCATCCGGTGGTAGGTGTGAATGTTGCCACCTTGCAAATGAAAAATATTGTCTTTGATGGTGGCCGCCAAGGCATGGTCTTCGCGAGTTTCCCAGGGCCAATGCGGCGCGGTGTAGTGCATGCTGAGAAAGAAGGGGTCGTCTTTGCGGTCTCCTTGGCGCATGCGGTGAATGAAGTCCACAGAATTGCGCGAAATCAGATCGGTCAAATAGCCCTCTTGGGGCTGCTCTTCTTCGCCCACCCACAAATCATGCGCTCCATTGCTGGCGCAATGGGTAAAGTAGTCAACACCGCCTGCCATGGGGCCAAAAAATTCATCGTAACCTGATCGCAAGGGCCCGAATGCGGGAGGGTATCCCAAGTGCCACTTGCCGATCAAGGCGGTGCGATAGCCTGCGGCTTTTAGCGTGGATGGCAGGGTCGGGTGAGACGGTGGAAGCCCCAGAGTCGTGCTGTGACGGGATCGGCTGTTGATAGGTTCTTCAGCCGCGCCCCGCAAGCGGTATTGGTACCGCGCGGTCATCAAGGCAAAGCGAGTCGGAGAGCAAACGGGGGAGTTGGCATAACCATTGGTGAACTTCAGGCCATTCGCAGCCAGTTGGTCGAGGACAGGGGAGACCCCACCAAACTGGGCATCGCGACCGCCATAGCAGCCCAGATCGGCAAAGCCCAAATCGTCGGCAACGATGAAGATGATATTGGGGCGTTGGGTTGCGGGGGTGCTCATGGGCTCATTCCACTTTCATACCTGTTGATGTGATGATGCGTTCACAACGTTGCGACAAGTCGCTCATTTGTTTGGCGGCATCAGTACCGATCAATCCCTCATAGAACAGGTCCATGCTGGCCAATGGGGCTTGGGTGTCAGGCCGTTTAAGTGAATCGGTAAATGCTTTTCGCAAAAGCTGACATCCAGCCGGTTTGAATCAACGGTTATGGCAAAGCGGACTCTACGCCAATTAGCCATTTTTGTTATCAACTCATTGGGTGCATCAGTCAGCAGTGAAGCCTGAAGCCTTAACAACCGGCGCCCAGCGAGCGGTTTCCGTGCTTATCATCGCTTGAAGGTCCTGTGGGCTGCCGCCACCGATTTCCAGGCCCATTTTGATGAAGCGGTCTTTTAGGGCTGGGTTTTTCAAAGCGCGGTTCACAGCAGCGTTCAAAGTGGTGATCTGCGATGATTCTGTGCCGCTTGGTGCGAACAGTGCAAACCAGCCCACGCCAACCAAATCCTTGAAGCCCGACTCACGCAAGGTGGGAACATCCGGAAACAAAGCGTTTCGGGTTGGGCCTGAGGTTGCCAGAATGCGGCTTTTGCCAGCACGGTGCATCTCACCCTGGTCCACCAAGGTGTCAATGCCCAAGGTCACTTGATCGCCGATGAGGGCCGTCATCAATTGCGCGCCGCCGTTGTAAGGTACATGGGTCATGTCCAGACTCATTTTCTGACCGATCATGACGCCAAAGAAATGTGGCAAGCTGCCTGGCGCAGGTGACCCGAATGTGCCCAGAGTAGGGGTCTTCTTGACCACGGGCAACAAGTCCGCAATACTGCGAATGGGGCTTTCGGCTTTAACAGACACACCAAACTGGAAGTCGGCTAAATGCGCCACGGGCGCGAGATCCTTTTGCGCGTCGTAGTTGAGCTTCTTGTACACCAGCGGTGCCAGCACGGGTACGACAATCGGTGCCAACATGACCGTTGCACCGTTAGGTGCAGCATTTTTCAAGGCTTCAGCGGCGATGCGGCCGCCCGCACCAACACGGTTTTCGATTACCACAGGGCGGCCCAATTCATCCTTGAGGCGTTCGGCCAACAGTCGCGCGGCCAAGTCTGCTGAGCCGCCTGCTCCAAAACCAACCAAAATTTTCAGTGGCACCGGGTCGTTGGCTTGCGCCAGTCCAGACAGCAATAGCAAAAAACTGCTCAACCAAATCTTCGTTTTCATCGCGGCTCCTTGAAAGTCAAAAATATTAGAACACCCAAACTTTAGATTTTTTAGTGCATTTGGAACACCCTCAAGATTGATGGTCGAGCCGTCACAATGCACCACGGCAAAGGGTAATCTCTCTTGATCATTTAGAGAGATTTGATAACAATGGAAACTCCTGAGAAGCTCAAGGAAGCCCCCATGTACTTGAACACACAACAATCCAAAATTCTGGCAGACCTATGCGCAGTGATGGCTTCGGATGTATCAAAAGGCCAATTGCTCCAAACCCTGGCGCAACCTTTGGCCCAGTTCATGCAAGCCGATCACCTGGTCTCACGGCAATGGCAGGCCTCGACAAATCGCTATGTCATCAGCGCGTCCTACAACGTCAAACACTCCAGAATCCGTGCGTATGAAGATCACTTCCAGTTTTGTGACCCCATCACACCGCGCATGAGAGCCATGCGCACACCCGCACGGGTCAGCGATGTGTGTTCCGAGCAAGAGCTTGAGGGCTCCGAGTTCTACAACGACCACCTGCGTCAGGACGGCATTCACTGGGGCGTGAACCTGTACGCCTACCGCGGTGATGCCAGCCTGGGCGATCTAGTCATTTACCGGGCGAAGGGGCGAGAAGACTTCAGCCGTCAAGACATGGCCTACCTGAATATCATTGCGCCCGTGTTCACGGCCGCATTGAGTCGACTTGAGACCGAAGAGTCAACCAAGACTGCGAAGGTGGGCCATGACGAAGTTGAGTTGCGCCGGTTTTTGACCGGGCGTTGTCAGCTCAGCCAGCGCGAGGCAGATGTTGTGCTGCTTTGCCTGAATGGTTGCTCAGACAAGTACATTGCACGCCAACTCAATATTGGCTTCACTACGGTGCGCTATCACCTGGGACACGCGTTTGAAAAGCTCGGCGTTCAGGGGCGCAACAAACTACCCGCCCACATCGGGCAGCTTCTCCATCAGGCATAAACCATCGGTGGGCTCGGCAGGCGTGGCAAAGCCCGGGCGATGGCTGTAGCCACAGCCAAAAGGTGGCGATCCGAGCCCAAGGGGCCGTCCAGCTCCAGACCTACGGGCAAGCCCTCGGCCGTCAAACCTGCCTGAAGGCTGATGCCGGGCAGCCCCGCATTGCTGCCAGGGTCGGTGTTCCGGATCAAGGTTTTGAACGTGGGCACTTGTCGGCCGTCCATAAACACCGTGTCGTCATGACCTATGGGAGGGGCCGTCATGAGGCATGTGGGAAAAGCCAGTGCATCCAGGCGGTGGTCGGCAAAATGCTTGGCGTACGCGGTCTGCAGTTTATGGCGCCGGGCCTGTGCCGCAGCATAATCGGTGGACGTGACGCGTTCATTGCTGAGTTGCCGAGACAAGAGAAGGGCCACGTCTGGGCTGCCCACACCCGCCAACAGTGCGTTCATCGACAAGCCCTGTGCCTTGGCATAAGCGGGCAGGCTTTGCATCATTTCAAACATCACCAAAGTTGAGCCCGTTGCATCGTTGTGCAGTTTCAAGCCTGGCACATCCAGCGTCACGCACACAACGCCTTCAGAGACCAGCATATCTATCGCTTGCTGAATGATTACCAAGACTTGCGGGTCGGCATCTTCAAAAAAGTCCTCACGCGGAATGCCCAAGCGCAGTCCTTTGAGAGACACATCAGGCAAATCGGGTGGCTCTTGTGCCAATAGAGAGTCGAGCCAGGCCACGTCTGCAACTGTTCGGGCCATGGGCCCAACGGTATCTTTGGTGGGTGACAGGTGCAAGAGGCCTTGGGATGCATAGCGGCCCGTGGTCGGCCTGAACCCGACCACGCCACACAAAGCGGCAGGTAGGCGCACCGAAGCACCGGTGTCAGTGCCCAAAGCAGCGGGCACCATGCATGCGGCCACGGCCACGGCCGATCCGCCAGAGCTGCCGCCCGGGATGCGTAAAGGGTCCCATGGGTTGCGGCAAGCGCCCGTGACCGCGTTGTGGTTGGTGCCGCCCAAAGCCAGTTCGTGCAGGTTAGTTTTGCCAGCGATCAAGCCGCCTGATTGCAGCAAGCGCTCGACCACGATGGCATTGCGCGTTGGTCTGGACGCGAGCAATGCCCGAGTGCCACCACTTGTGGGTAGATCAGCCGTGTCTATGTTGTCCTTTATAGCCAAGGGTATGCCCGCCAAAGGGTGATGTTTAGATGGCGAATTAGAGGTCCTATCGAGAGCCTTGGCTTGCTGGATCAATCTCTCAGGATCGCGGCTGATCCAGGCATTCAGAGAAGTCAGCCGGTCGGCTTGCTGAAGTAGGGCCTGGACGTACTCCAGGTGACCAAGTTGTCGCGAGCGCAGCGCTGCGGCCGCATCTATCAGCGTAAGTTCAAAGGGGTCCATAGAAAATCAATGTAAAACACTGACTCTATGACGTCATAGTATTCTTGAACACCCCCGAGAATGACAGTATGGTATTCCCCCAATTTGGTGGACACTTTTTTGAAGCGCGGAATTATCTGTCCGCTTTATGCCTTAACAACAGGATATCTAGTTTTTTAGAGGTCCGCTTTCAGCATAAAGCTGCCCCCTAGATTTCTCCACAAACACTTTTTCCATGACCCAGGGAGGTTCCCCGGCACATGACCTTGGATTGGAAATCCGAAACATCGCTACAAGTAAATGCTTTGCCAGTGAGATGCACCAGCCAACCCTGCTGAGAAAAAATGCCCAGCCAACCGGTATGAACCTATATGAAACCACTGCATATAGGCATCAAGGAGCAAATCCATGGCTACTAACAAGACCTCATCTTCGAACCCACAGGCTGGAAACATGGGTGACGTGCTGGACGCCCTGTCCAGTGGCATCGCCAAAACCGCAGCCAACGAACCCAAGTTCGAGCCCCTGCTCCTGGCTCCAGAGGTCCCGGCCGAACCTGCCCGCCAACTCCTGACCGAAATAATGCTCGCCGATCGTTGGGTGTGTTCAGTCGCACGCCTTCAGCGCTGGCGCACCGTCGGCGAGGGCCCGCAGTACTTGAAGATCGTGGGGAAAGTTTTGTATCGGCTCAAAGACATTGAGGCCTATGAAGAAGCCTGTCTGGTCCAGAAGGTGTTCTAGGAGCGCACCCAAGGAGGCCCCGAACGGGTTGTAAATTGTTCGAACGACTTGGAATCAGTTCGAAATAGTCTTGGCGGGCCAGAAGATACCAGATCGCAAACCGTCTAAGTTTTTGATGGGTAAGCAAATCAAGCACTTGGGGTTCGGTTCGTCATTCTAAATATTGATGCGCAACTAGAGTTGATCTGGTGATGGCGTACTTATTTAGCCTTGCGCATAGCTTGGGACAATTCAACTTCACCGTGACTTGCAAGTACTTCAGCGGCATTGAGGCGGTCTCGGTCCTCACGGTTCTGGCTCAGCTTGGCCTTACCTTCCATCCGTGTGATGGTGATTTCAATGCCAACAATGGCTTTGAGCATGCCGTCGATGAACTCGGGGGTTGAATCTCCCATCTTCCAGGGCTTTGCTTCTATGGCTTCATGCTTGCGGGTCAGGCGACCCACCACGCCACGCACAAACTTTTCCGTGTCCTGAACGACCATGCGTCCATGCACGTGCACGACCTCGTAATTCCAAGTGGGTACTTGGCGATGGAATTCGTGTTTGCTGGGATACCAGTTTGGGGA
>JBEDMU010000048.1:0-17121 GCA_041170945.1 Pseudomonadota bacterium | reverse complement strand
TTGCCCTGGATTCAGTGCCGATTGCATTGAAACGCTAGAAGAAATTAACCAAGAAGCGCGAGAAGCGTTTTTGCACGCTGGTGGCGAAAAGTTTGATTACATTCCCTGCTTGAACGACGACGACGCGGGCATGAATGCCATGACGCAATTGTGTGAACAGCATCTGCAAGGATGGCCGACTCAAGCTGCAACAGACGAGTCGGTACAACGAGCAGCCCGCGAACGTGCCATGGCAATGGGTGCTAAGTTTTAAGCCATAGTGCCTGACCAGCCAGTACTGTTTCTCCTGGTTGGGGACCACACCACGTCCAACCAGGGGGAATCAACAAAATCAACGTAGAGCCGTGCTCAAACCATCCCATGCGCTCACCTTTGCGCAAACTTGCCAACAAGTTGACCTCGGTAGGGCCTTGATACCCCAGGTGTAAGTGAATATCACTGAAAGTGAACCTCATGCTGGCAACTAGCACAGCGGCAACCGGGACCATCCAAAATGTTTGTTGGCTCTGATGCATCGTTGCGCGCAGGACAGCTCTTTCGTTCTTGGCAAACAGCGATTGAATTCTTTTGAGTGTTGGAGGATTGACATTCCAAACGTCTCCATGCACATATCGCAAGTGTTGCAGAGTCAAGTCAGAGGGCGCATGAAAATGGTGATACATCGTTGAAGTCAAGCGCAAGGTTACATATTCATAACCATCGCATGATTGGGCATCGATTTCACTTTGAAGCAAATCTGACAAAGAATAAACCATGCCTTTGGCTTGCAGCAGTTCCCCCTGACACACCTTGCCTTTAGCACCAACGATCGCATCACAAGGGCTGCAGAAAACCTCTTCGCCTTCAACAAAAAGGCGTGATCCAGGTTTGAGTTGCCTCACAAAACAATCATGAATGCTCTCAAATGATTGCGATTGCGCCTCCGTTAGGTCCAAAGGACTGAATTCTTTCCACAAATAGAGTGCTAAGCGAACAAATATTGGATGTCGGATATGACTAATTTTTCCCATCCAACGAGTAAACAGAACACGTGGAATGCGGTTGGTCAGCCAGAAATTGAGGCTCTCTTGGCTCAAGAGTTGTTGGATCAAGGAGGAGGATTTCATCGAATTGTCAAATGAGTTCCATACAACTGTCACATATTGATTTGAAAGGTCTGTGACATATGTGGTTGGAATGGACGCTGGCAGCAGGATTGGCCGTTTTTCTTGCCCCTAAAGCAGTGAGGCGTGTGCAACTCTCGCGCGCCAAACATCGATCCTTGGCAGGACATTCGCGCATGGCCAAAAGACTGGCTAAGTTGTTGCCTGAATACCATTACGATGCGGATACGTTCTTCAAAGCAGATGATGCGCCCCAAGAGATTGAGCAATTGAGGCGCAACGGCTTCAACAACCTCAGTGCCTCGATCAAGGCGAATATCAAAACCCTTGAACTAAGCCAACAAACCAAGCCACTTGTTTCAGACATGCAACTGACAGGACGTAATCGCGTTCCATTCCAGTTTTCCCCTCTCGTTCAAGAACAATTGCCTATCGGTTCCTTTTGGCGCAAATCTGAGGGGATTCGCCTTGTCGATTTGGATGATCGTGAATACATCGATCTCACGGGTTCTTATGGGGTGAATGTAATGGGCTTGGAAACCTACAAACAAACCATGAAAACAGGCTTAGACGAAAGCCTTTTGTTAGGGCCGGTGCTGGGTGGATACCTGCCATGCGTTCATGACAACGCCAAGAGGTTGCTTGAAATCAGTGGCATGGATGAGGTTTCTTTTCACATGTCCGGCACTGAAGCTGTGATGCAAGCAGTCCGACTGGCCAGATATCACACAGGGAAAAAGCGGATCGTTCGCTTTGCTGGGGCTTATCACGGATGGTGGGACGATGTGCAACCAGGCCCTGGAAACCCCATGCCCCCTGGAGAGGTCCTGACCCTGGCAGACATGAGCGAACGGTCACTGCAAGTGATCAAAACGCGTCAAGATCTTGCTTGTGTGCTGGTCAATCCACTGCAATCGTTGCATCCCAATACGAATGCACCTAGCGATTCAACCCTCATCGATGGTTCACGACGAATTGAGCCCGCATCGCGTGAGGCTTACAGCGCCTGGCTACAAAAATTGCAAGAAGCTTGTCAGGCCAATGGCGTGGCCTTGATTCTTGACGAAGTCTTTGTCGGGTTTCGACTGGCCCTTGGTGGAGCGCAAGAATATTTTGAAGTATCAGCCGACATGGTTTGCTACGGCAAAACCATAGCTGGTGGGTTCCCAATTGGCGCAGTTTGTGGACGTGCTCCATGGATGAAAAGGTACAAGCCTGGCAAGCCTGCAGACATTTGTTTTGCACGTGGAACCTTCAACGCTCACCCCACTGTGATGGCCTCAATGGATGCATTCTTGAATTTGGCTACATCACAACCCATCCAAGAACGTTACTTGCAACAAGAAAGTGTGTGGGTACAACGACTCAAACGATTCAATGAAGCGTTTGCTGAAAACCATATTCCAGTTCGTGTTCATGGCCTTCAGTCCATTTGGACTGTTAGCTACTCTCAACCATCACGCTACCATTGGATGTACCAGTTCTACCTGCGGGACGAGGGCTTGGCTCTGAGCTGGGTGGGGACTGGGCGAATGATATTCAGTCAAAACTTTGATGAATCAGACATGGAAGTTGTTTTGGAAAAGATGTTGTCTGCAGCCAAGCGAATGAAAGACGATGGGTGGTGGTGGACGACACCAGAAACCACCCATCAATCACTGAGGAAAAAAGTCAGTAGAGAAATTCGTAATCAGTGGCTTAAACCATTGCGCATGCTGGTGTCAAGCAATTCACCCTTGAGCAAGTAAATGGGTGATTTGTGATAAATCTTGACGTCATGGAACGGGTCTGTGATGATTTTGCACAACCAAACAACAGCTGTTCTGAAGCTTTGTTTGAGTGTCAGTTGAACCATGCGCACAACCAAAGCAGCGACACCCAACCATAGCCAAGTCCATCCCACATCGTTCAACCATTCCAGCCAACTTTCATGAGCAGGAATGAATGACATCAAATCTGGCGCAAACCAAATCATCAGTGGCGACAATACCCAGGCTCCCATCAGGACACGCTTGCGAGACAGGTTGTAACCGACTTTGATGGCCTCTTTGTATTCTTGCGTCGCGCCATTTACCTCGTCGTATCCCAGGGGCTCAAAAAAGAAATGTCCCGATTGACGAGTCACCATTGCGATTAACCATGCAATCAATGCTGCTGCTGCAGGGTCAATGAACAACACCGCATAAGCCACCAAAAAACTCAATGCTGACACAAAGTGCAAAGATTGGTTGATGCGACTTTGATGGTAATAACGATGGTCATCCCATCGTTGGATGCGTAACTCTTCAAGAAATTTTTTCATGTGCTCGTGGGCCTGTGTTGAACATTGGGTGCTTCACCGCGATGAAGCGTAATAGGATGTTGGAATCGATTTATGACGATTTCATGAAGATTTACTGTCGAATTCATGACTGTCATGAGATTTTCAATATTCCCTCTCATGATGCAGGGTTATGAAAAATCAATTCATGTCTGCCACCACGTTTGAAATCGACCATTTAAATGCGGCTCATACTTCTTTGAGAGTAGCTGTCGTCTCAGAAACATGGCCGCCAGAAATCAACGGGGTGGCCATGACTATGCACCGATTGGCAACCGAACTACAGAGTCGAGGGCATTCCATACAAGTCATACGACCCAAGCAAGCCAACAACAAACCGACTGACTCTCCCTTCGATGAAACCTTGACCTTCGGTATCCCTATACCTGCTTACCCTCAATTGCGCTTGGGTTTGCCGGCAAAGCGATTGATGACACAGCTATGGACACGTCAACGACCCGACGTTGTGCACATTGCAACTGAAGGACCTTTGGGCTGGTCAGCGATGCAAGCAGCCAAAAAATTCAAAATTCCTGTGAGCTCGGACTTCAGAACCAACTTTCACAGCTACGGTCAACACTATGGCGTGGGTGGCTTGAAAAAAGCCATTGCTTCTTACTTACGCAAATTTCATAACCACACCCATTTCACAACTGTTCCTACATTACCGCTCAAACATGAATTGTCTAAACTGGGTTTCCAGCGACTTGAAGTGATTGGTCGTGGCATTGACACACAAAAGTTCACCCCAGAGCATCGCAGCGTTGAGTTGCGTGCACGTTGGGGATGCGCCTCTAACGAGCGGGTGTATCTTTACGTGGGACGACTGGCCGCAGAAAAGAATCCTCAGTTGTTGGCCAAGGCATGGAAGCGCATTCAATTGATCGATCCTCAAGCCAAACTTGTCTTAGTTGGCGACGGCCCTGCAGCAGAGAACTTCAGGCGATTGATGCCTGATGGAATATTTGCAGGCTCGAAAGTAGGAACAGAATTGGCACAGCACTACGCCAGCAGCGATGTATTTTTGTTCCCAAGCATGACTGAAACCTACGGCAACGTCGTTCCCGAAGCACTTGCTAGCGGTCTAATGAGTTTAACTTTTGATTACGCTGCGTCAGCCGAATTGATTCGTCACGACATTAACGGCTGGGTTGCGCGCATGGGTGACGATCAGCACTATGAAAACTTGGCTTCTGAATTGGCAATGCTTGATTATGAAACCATGCAACTCATGCGAGTTCAAGCGCGCACAACCATGCAGCAGCGTGGATGGGATGTGATCACTGGCCAAATGGAACAGCTTTGGCGTCAGCTTTTGACCGAGCACGCAACTCGCGCGAACGGACTGAAATGGCACGCCAACCCAGCAACGACATCATGAACGCCAAGATCAAGCCAAACGCACTCATGATCACCACGATAGGCACTCCAGCAGACAAAACCGCAGAATAAATAGCCAACATCACCAGAATGCTGGCGTTTTCGCTGAACCCCTGAACAGCAATCGACAAGCCAGGTCGTAACAGTTTGTAGCCTCGGTATTGCAGCAATGCGTTCATTGGAACCACCAAAGCCCCACCAATGGCACCCACCGCAAGCATCATCGGAACAGCCCATGGCCATGATTCAATCAAAGCTGCGACAGGCAGAATCAAACCCAGCAACACGCCCAAAGGCCAAAGACTCATGGCTTTGTGCAAGGGAACTGTTCGAGACACCCACATGGCTCCAACGATGATGCCAACAGCAACCAATGCTTGCATATAGGCCGCTTGCTCCAGTTTCAAATTCACCACTTCAGTCGCCCATTGCAAAACTGCCAGCTGCATCACAACTCCCGCCCCCCAAAAAATGGTCGTTGCTGAAAGAGACAATCCTCCCAAAGCATCGCGCCACAAAGTGACATTCGCGAGTGCAAACTCACGAAGAATCACAACAGGTTGGATGGTGAGCAACGCCTTTTTTGCGCCAGCAGAAGGCACATACAGTGTTATCCAGCCAGAAGCTGCATAGGCCAATATCAATAAAGCAAATGGCAAGATCAATCTAGATTCAGTGGTCACTTTTTGTAACCATGCAGGAAGGTTCACATCAAAAAAACCTGAGATGAGCCACCCTCCTCCTGCAGTTCCAAGCAATACTGCAGAAACCATTGCCACTTCCAACCAGCCATTGGCCTTAACCAATTCATGAGGTTTGACCTGCTCGGTGACCCATCCATACTTTGCAGGGGCATAGCATGCTGCTCCAGCCCCGACCAGTGCAAATGCAACCAAAGGATGCAAGCCTAAAACAAACCCTGCCACTCCTGCTGACTTAATAACTTGGGTCCATAGCATCAATTTCTGCTTTGGAAATGCGTCTGCAACCTCTCCAACAATTGGAGCCAAGATGACGTAAGACCAAGTGAAAGCAAGCTTTAACAGTGGGGCCCACCACAAGGCATAACCTTGTTCATATAGAAAAGCCAATGCAACAATGAGCAAGGCGTGATCGGCCAACCCAGAAGTGAATTGAGCGACCACCAGACGATAAAAACCTGGGGTCATGTTTCGCCCAAGCTTGACTTTACCGAGTTGAATTCCAAATCATTGCGTCGACCAATTCCCTGATACGGTATACCTAACTCCTGCAGTTCGATCGGATCGTAAAGGTTGCGTCCATCAAGTATCTGAGGGGTACGCATGAGATGTGCAAGATGATCAAAATCCGGACTATGAAAACATTTCCACTCTGTGATCACCACAAGCATATCCGCCTGATTAACAGCGGCCTCTGGCGTTTCCGCCATGAGCAAGTTCGCCACAAGTGCTTTGTCTTCTGCCAAGTCCATTTCAATGACTTGCCTTGCTTCTAGCATGGCCACAGGATCATGAGCCTGGACTTTGGCACCACGACGCAATAACTCCACCACAATGAGACGACTGGGGGCTTCTCTTAGATCGTCGGTGTTCGGCTTGAATGCCAAACCCCACACTGCAAAGTTAAGACCTCTCAAATCATCTCCATAAAGTGAAACGACTCGCTCAAGAAGTAACAGTTTTTGATTTCTATTGACCTCCTCAGTGGCTTCAATCATGCGCATCTGAACGTTGCACTCATGCCCCATATTGATCAAAGCCCTTGTATCTTTTGGAAAGCAACTTCCCCCATACCCAGTACCCGCATATAAAAAACTAGGACCAATACGCTGATCAGATCCAATCCCTCTGCGAACAGCATCAATGTCTGCTCCAAATGCGTCTGCCAATCGAGCCATTTCATTCATGAACGAAATACGCGTAGCTAGCATTGCGTTGGCAGCATATTTAGTCAGCTCAGCGCTGCGAACGTCCATCCAAACTGTGCGTTCATGGTGTCTATTAAATGGAGCGTAAAGATGCGTCATGAAATGTTTTGCACGCTCTCCAACGGAGGTATGGGGAACACCCACCACAATTCGATCTGGGCGCATGAAATCATCAATAGCCGCTCCCTCCTTTAGAAACTCTGGATTCGAGATAACTGCAAAATCAAAATGCATTCCTCGACGATCAAGCTCTTGTTGAATGGCTGACTCCACTCGGTCAGCTGTTCCCACAGGCACTGTTGATTTATTAATGACTACTTTAAAGTCTTTCATGTATTGACCAATTTGATGGGCTACTGAAAGAACATGTTGAAGATCTGCTGAACCATCCTCTTGTGGTGGTGTACCTACAGCAATAAAAATAGCATCGCCAGCGTCAATGGCTTCGTGGGTGATGTGAGTGAACTTCAGACGACTTGCTCGCAAATTTCGATTCAACATCTCTTCAAGGCCGGGCTCAAAAATTGGAACCGAACCCGACTGCAGCAACAAGACTCTTGATCGATCAATGTCTAGTACGGTCACGGTGTTGCCTAGTTCAGCCAAGCATGCAGCAGTTACTAATCCTACGTATCCAGCTCCGACAACTGAAACTTTCATGTCACCAACCTTTCGCAAAGATCCATCAGATGATGGGAATGCGTTATGAAGGTTTGGTGACAGTAAAAATACAAACTAAATCGTTGGTCCTGAGAAACGAATATGTACCTGGGAAAAAACTTGACGCAAAATTTTTAGCGCATGCTCCATGTCTTCGTTGTATATATTCAGTGATGGAGATAAAACCAAGACCCTACCCTTGCCCACTTTGAAAGACAACCCCAAACTCAGACAGTCGTAAAGGACTGTTTCAGCCAAATCCTCAGCCGCAATACCATAGGCGTCTTGAAGTTCAACTCCTATAAGCAATCCAATGCCTCTAACCTCAGATATGAATGGATATTGACATTTCCATCCCTCGATCTCGCTCAGAATTTCGCGCCCAACATGACGACTTCGATCGATCAGTTTCTCTTCTTCTAAGACATCAATGGTGGCCAACCCCGCCGCGCACAACACAGGATTTTTTTCGTGAGTAAAGTGCCCCAATGAAACTGACTTTGCCGTATTGAATTTTGACGCCCCAATCACTGCAGCCAAGGGCAAAATGCCTCCTCCCAATCCTTTTCCAATTACTATTAAGTCAGGGTGCACATCGTACGCTTGGATGGCGAACCAATGACCTGTTCTTCCTAGGGCAATCGGAATTTCGTCAACTATCAAAAGTGCACCATAACGATCACAAGCTTGACGTATTCTTTGATAAAAATCTCTGGGAGGAATTTGTACATCTGTACATCTCACTGTTTCAATCAAGACAGCGCCTATCTCTGAATCCATTGACAGTTGTTGTTCTATCCGATCTGCACATGCCAAATGACAGATACCTTGACAACCAAGTTCACATCGAGACGGCTCATGAGCTGGTACATGAATCACCCCATCCAATAGGGGACCCATTCCTCGATGAAAAACTTCTTCACCACCAACGGAAATGGTGTCTAAGGTTGCCCCATGGAATGAGTCCTTCATGGCAATCACTTTGTGCTTGTGGGTATGCCATCTTGCTATCTTCAAAGCCATGCTCACAGCTGTTGCGCCATTGGGCGAGAAAAGCACTCTCGCATCATCAATGGGTGCCAATTCGGTCAATCGCTTAGCCAATTCAGTTGACCATGCATTCGAATATCGACGTGGACTGAAGGGAAGCTGTTCCATGGCTTGTTGAATGGCGCTGACAACCTTTGGGTGGCCGTAACCCAACTGATGAACGCTATTGCCATGAAAGTCGAGGATGTTTCTTCCTTCAAGGTCTACCAAATGTGAGCCTTTGGCACCCTTAAGGGCATTCATGCAGGGGGTCGACAATGCTTGATGAAAGAAATATTTCTCGTCTTCTCGTAATGCAGCATGAGTAGCTTCGCTGTGATGCTTCTTTTGCCACTGAGCTCTGGCGTAACCGAAATTGACGTCGCCTTCTTTCCGATCGTTTGTATTCATTTTTATATTTTTTCACCGTGAATATGTTGATGCAGTAAGAGTATCAATCGAGAAGAACTCCCAATCTGTCAAAAAAATGACACGAAACATCCATAGAGTCGACAGCGTTCTCTGACTATTGGACATTACTCAATGAAACACCTCAAACTCTCATCTGCAATTGCTGCAGCAGCAATCTCTTTGCTTGGATCTACTTCCGCCATGTCGGCCACGGTACTTAATGTGTACACGGCACTCGAAACAGACCAGTTGAAGGCCTACCAAGAAGCTTTCAACAAAGTACATCCTGATATTGAAATCAAGTGGACGCGCGATTCCACAGGCATCATCACTGCCAAAATCTTGGCCGAAAAAGCCAAACCTGTTGCCGATGTGATCATGGGTGTTGCCGCCACCAGCATGGGGGCATTTGATCGTGAAGGCATGCTTGCTCCTTACGCACCCAAAAACCTCAAAGAAATCAACCCCATGTATGTTGCCAAAGGCAAAACTCCTGCCTGGATTGGCATGGACGTTTGGGGGGCTACCGTTTGTTACAACACCATTGAAGCAGAAAAGCAAAAGCTTCCCAAAATCGAATCTTGGAAAGACCTGACCAAGCCCGAGTTCAAAGGCAAAATCGTCATGCCTAACCCCAATTCATCTGGTACGGGTTTTCTTGATGTGACTGCTTGGTTGCAAATGTTTGGCGAAAAAGAGGGCTGGAACTACATGGAAGCACTGCACCAAAACGTTGCGGTTTACACCCATTCAGGTTCTAAGCCTTGCGTGATGGCTGGAAGCGGTGAATTTCCTGTTGGCATCTCTTTTGAATATCGTGCCAACACCATGATTGAAAAAGGTGCTCCCATTCAAGCTATTTTTCCCAAAGAAGGATTGGGCTGGGACGTTGAGGCTGTAGGCATTGTGAAGACCACTCCCAAAATGGACGCAGCCAAGAAACTGGTGGACTGGGCCACATCACGCCAAGCGAACGAGCTTTATGCCAAAAACTTTGCCATCGTTGCGATTCCTGGCATTGCCACTGGCTTGAAACATGTCCCTGCTGACTATGAGAAACGCTTGGTGAAAAACGATTTTGCTTGGATTGGCAAAAACCGTGACGCAATTCTGAAAGAGTGGGACAAACGTTTCAGCGTTAAATCCGAACCCAAAAAATAACTCACCCTAAAGCGGGGTTGAATAAGACCCTTCTCGTCGTGTGATCCTAGGCCGTCGGCTCTCATCAGTCCGCCGGCCTCTTTCATTAGGCCATCCATGTCACACCTTGTCATTGAGAACCTTCGCAAAACATATGGTTCGTTTGTTGCACTGCACTCAGTAAACTTGAGTGTGAATGAAGGCGAGTTTTTGGTGCTATTGGGCCCTTCGGGTTGCGGCAAAACCACCTTGTTACGAGCTATTGCTGGCCTCGACATGCAAGACTCTGGGCGGATTGTTCACGCTGGTCAAGACATCACAACTTTGCCCGCCAGTGCACGAGACTACGGCATTGTGTTTCAATCTTATGCGTTGTTTCCCAATTTGACCGTCGCAGAAAATATTGCTTACGGGCTCAAAAGCCGGACTTACATAAGAAAAAATGGTGCATCGTCTACCCACCAAAGGGTTCACGAGATGCTCAGCTTGGTGGGTCTTCCTGGTATCGAATCGAAGCACCCCTCTCAGCTTTCTGGAGGACAACAACAACGCGTCGCCTTGGCTAGAGCCTTAGCCACCTCCCCAGATATGCTCTTGTTGGATGAGCCTCTCTCGGCGCTTGACGCTATTGAGAGAGTGAGGCTGAGGTCTGAGATTAGAAACCTACAGAAGAGACTGGGCGTCACCACCATCATGGTGACGCACGATCAAGAAGAGGCTCTGGCCATGGCGGACAGGATTGTGGTGATGAGCCAGGGCCATCTGGTTCAGGTGGGCAAGCCTCGTGATATCTACGAGTCTCCTCAGAATGCGTTTGTTGCGAACTTCATTGGTCGCGGATCTTGGATTCGTGCAGATGAGTTAGGTTCATTGGCTCCAAGTGACCTCCCCACAGATAGTCTCTGCTTCATCAGGCCAGAGGACATTACTTGGCATGATTCAAGCGCGATCAACATGCCTTCACTACAAGTGAAGGTTGACAAAATTGAATACCTCGGGTCTCATTCCTTGGTGAGTTTATCCACTATGAGCCAGTCACAAACCTTGATATTGGCTCAGTTTTCTAGTCAGGAGCTACAAGCTCGCCCTCTTTGTCCTGGGTCTTCCATCAAAGTAGGGATAAGGGCCCAGGCTCTTCGTCCGATCAATCCAAGCTAATGCCATGCGATCGATTCTGGTACCAGTAGCCATTGGCTTTTTGCTCTTGATGATTTTTCCTTTGTTGAGTCTGTTCTCTAACAGCTTTCTCAACGAACACGGACAACTCTCAATCGTCCATTGGCAGCAGCTCACTGAATCTCCTGGTTTATTTCAAGCCGCATGGAACACGCTGTGGGTTGCATTGACGGTCACGTTGATCACTGTCCCTTTGGCATTTGCTTACGCTTATGCAATTCAGCGCACCTGCATCCCACTCAAGGGTTTGTGGCGAGTCCTTGGGCTTTCTGCGCTACTAGGACCGTCTTTGGTTGGAGCCATTTCATTTGTGCAATGGTTTGGAAATCAAGGTGTTCTCAAGTCTTGGTTAGGCGAAACTTCTATCTATGGGCCTTTGGGCATAGTTTTGGCGACTGTCTACTCCAGCTTTCCACACGCCTTCATGATTTTGTTAGTTGCATTGGCAACCACCGACGGTCGGCTTTATGAGGCTGCTGACGCAATGAAAGCTCACCCCATTCGAAAATTCATGACGGTCACGCTGCCAGGGGTTCGCTTTGGTTTGATCAGTTCAGCTTGGGTGGTATTCGCTTACTCTATTAGTGAATTTGGAATACCCAAAGTTTTAGGAGGCAACTTCAAGGTACTTGCTGTAGAAATCTACACTCAAGTAGTTGGCTTACAGAATTTCAATCAAGGGGCGGTGGTTTCTATTGTGTTACTGATCCCCGTGATGGTGGGGTTTGCGCTCACGTGGAGGAGTCAGCAAAAACAACAAGCTTTGTTGACCTCACGAGCCACTTTATACAAACCCCCAACATCGCTGCTCAGAGACTCAGTCTTCTTGCTGTTTTGTATTGTTTTGGCTGCAGCCATGTTGGCCGTCATTGCTATGGCCATTTATTCTTCATTGGTCAAGTTTTGGCCATACAACCTGAGTTTGACTTTGAATCACTACACTGTGGGGTTGGTCAATGCCGGTGTGTGGGACGCCTATTTCAACAGCATCCAGCTTTCACTGCTGACTGCAGCTATTGGGACACCCGTCATCTTTTTTGTGGCTTACCTGCTTGAGAAAACCCAAGCCTCTGAGCGTACCCTCAAACCGATGATCCGTTTGGCTGCCGCGCTTCCCATGGGCATACCCGGAATGGTTTTGGGGATAGGCTACATTTTGTTCTTCAATCACCCAAACAACCCCTTACAAGACCTGTATCACACCCTGCTGATCATGGTTCTTGCCAACGTCATTCACTACTACACTCCTTGTCATTTAACTGCAACCACTGCATTAAAGAATATCGACAAGGAGTTTGAAGCAGTCTCTGCTTCACTCAAGGTTTCTGCCTTCACCACCCTCTGGCGTGTCACGCTACCCATTTGTACACCAGCAGTGCTGGACATTGGCCGATATTTGTTTGTGAATTCCATGACTACGGTTTCTGCGCTGGTTTTTTTATATTCAACCGAAACCATCCCAGCATCGGTCTCTATTCTTCATCTAGATGAAGCAGGTGATATGGGTGCAGCTGCCGCCATGGCGACTTTGATCATCTTGACTTCATTGTTTATCACTACCTTGTACACCCTTCTGACCAGCTTGGTGTTCAAGCGTCAAATGAATTGGTTACGTCGCTCGTGATGCACCACAACAGGCCAACTTCTGTCACATTCACACCCCTTAAAAACCATGATTACACATGACCGCGATGCCCTTTTGCTGACACCGGGCCCACTCACAACATCGCTCAGAACCAAACAATCGATGTTGCACGATTGGGGCTCTTGGGATGCTGCGTTTAACGCCGTCACTGCAGAGATTTGCTCCAACCTTTTGTCAATTGCTCACGGTTCTTCAACCCATGAATGCATTCCTTTGCAAGGTAGTGGGACTTTTGCAGTTGAAGCAGCATTGTCAAGCTTGAGTTCAAAGGATTCGCGATTCTTAGTCCCAGTTAACGGCGCATACGGATCACGCATCGTCAAAATTCTTCAATACCTGAACCGCCCCCACGAAGTGCTTGAGTTTGCTGAAGACACGCCCATCTGCGCTAAAGCCATTGATCAACATCTTCGTCATGACACGTCGTTGAGCCATGTCGTGATGGTTCATTGTGAAACTGGAACAGGAATCGTCAATCCATTGGCTGAAGTCGCGAGGGTTGTTCAATCTCACCAACGAACGCTGATGGTGGATGCCATGAGTTCTTTTGGTGCATTTGACATTGATGTGGAGGCTTTATCTATTGGCGCACTGATTGCTGCATCAGGAAAATGCCTGGAGGGTGTACCTGGAATGGGTTTCATCATTGCCAAACACGATGTCATTGTTCGTGCAGCAGGCCAATCGCACTCATTGGCGATGGATCTGCACGAACAGTGGGTTTACCTTCAAAAAACAGGTCAATGGCGCTTCACTCCCCCAACACATGTAGTGGTTGCCTTGCGTGAGGCCATTCGCCAGTTCAATGAAGAAGGTGGTCAAGCCGCGAGGTGGAATCGCTACCAAGCCAATGGAAATGCTTTGCTCAATGGCATGAAGGCTTTGGGGGTTGAGCTTTTTTTGAACGAAGCCATTCAGGCTCCGATTATTTACACCTTCAAAGCCCCTACCAGTGCGAATT
This sequence comes from Pseudomonadota bacterium, assembly GCA_041170945.1. Lineage (GTDB taxonomy): Bacteria > Pseudomonadota > Gammaproteobacteria > Burkholderiales > Burkholderiaceae_C > RS62. The sequence goes on along the minus strand of JBEDMU010000048.1, from coordinate 3,387 downwards.
ACGATTTCCAAAAGCTTTACATCGGTATGCGTGAGCGAGGATTCATCATTTACCCCGGCAAACTCACCCAGATAGAAACCTTCCGTATCGGCTGCATTGGGGCTCTCACAACTCACGACATGAACATGTTGGTTCATGCTTTCACTGACGTATGGCGTGAGATGAGTTTGCTGCATTCATGACAACCGCTGAAGTGCACGTAATTGGTGCTGGCCTTTGGGGGCTGGCTGTGGCCTATGAATTGGTCACTCAATCACCCGGAACGAAGGTTCACTTGTGGGACCGCAACGAAGGCCCTGCCTGCGGTATCAGCGCCTTGCCGGCATCGATCATCACCTCACTCAGAAGTGACGTAGATCAAGTCGATTTATCGCTGCGTACACTGCGCTTGATTCAGCAATTTGAACGAGAAGATCCCGGATGTACCGGATGGAAAGGTGCTGGTTCGGTTTACCTCTGCAATGAAGAAGGAACACAAGCCATTTGCAAACAATATGCAATGGCCAAGTCTCTTGGCCTAGACGTTGAATGGTTGGACGCTAGAGCAGTGAGCGTTTTAGCGCCTTGGCTGGACAAGACCTCATGGAATCAAGCCATTTGGTTACCCAGAGAGGGTTATGTAGATGCTTACTTATTGGCCCAAGCATTTTGGAATCGCGCAAAGGCTGCTGGCGTTGAAGCTCACTGGAATATCTCAATCGATCGACTGGTTGTTGAAAATCAGCAAGTGTCTGGGTTTGTGACGTCAACACAAGAACACATGAGCGCAACTTGTATAGTCGTGGCCGCAGGACCTTGGAGCAATGTTCTCTTACATCAGCACGGCTGTGCTGTACCCATGGCCCCTGTTCGCAGTCAATACTGGATCACTGCAAAGCACGAAACTGAGTTTCCATCCAATGCATCCATGGTGTTCTACCCTCAGCATCGCTGGTATGTCAGACCTGAGTCGGGGGCCTTGTTGTTTGGTGTACGAGAAACTCAAGGAATCGCCCATGATGCTCGTAATCTGACCACCGATATCAGCAGATATGTAGGAAATGTCGATGACCCAATGGGACTCAACGATCTTCACGAATCTTACGAAACCTTGGTGAGTTGCATTCCTGCGTTAAGGTCGAAAGGACTTGCTCACCATGTAAGCGGGCCCAGCTCCTACACCTTGGACAGTCAGCCCACCATAGGCCCTTTGACTCAGGTACAAGGTCTGTGGGTGGCTACAGGCTGTAATGGCTCAGGAGTTGCTTATTGTGCGGGAGTTGGACAACGTCTGACACGTGCTTTGTTGGCTGATCCCACAGGGCAGACCAAAAACGAACTTCCATACAGTTGGAACCCAAGTCGAGTGACCGATCTTGACCCCTTTGATGCAGGTTTTTTAAACGCCTGCGCGCGAACTCGTTCTTCAAAATTTTCTGGCTGATTCAGCACTCATTTTTACAAAGGCTCTCCATGACTCAAACTTCCGACACCCAAGACATCAAGGCCGTTATTCTTGATTGGGCAGGCACGGTGGTCGATTTCGGCTCATTTGCCCCCACACAAATTTTTGTCGACGCTTTCAAACAAGCATTTGATTTTGATCTTACTTTGGCAGAGGCGCGTGGCCCCATGGGATTGGGGAAATGGCAACACATCGAGGCATTGGGAAAAGATCCGGCTATTTCAAAACGCTGGAAAAAACAGTTCGGTAAGCCCATGGACACAGCCGATATTGATCACATCTATCGAACCTTTCTGCCGCTACAAACCGAACGTGTGGCAGACCACGCAGATCTCATTCCTGGCACTCTTGAGACCCTTCAGTACCTGAAAGAGCACGACATAAAAATTGGATCAACCACTGGATATCCAAGACAAGTGATGCGCAAACTGATGGCCGTTGCTTCCGAAAAGGGTTACAGCCCCGACGCGTGTGTATGCGCAGACGACCTGAAGGCTGGCGCCCGGCCTGGGCCATGGATGGCCTTGCAATGCGTGATTGAATTGGGCGTTGAGTCAGTAGCGAGCTGCATCAAGGTCGACGACACAGTGCCCGGAATAGCGGAGGGTCGCAACGCAGGCATGTGGACAGTGGGTGTAGCCCTTACAGGCAGCCCTGCTGGTTTAAGCCTTGAGTCTTTTCAAAACATGTCTGAAGAAGACATACAGGCAACCCGTGAGCGAGTCACCCAAGAACTGATGCAAGCCGGTGCTGATTACGTGATTGACTCGATTGCTGAGCTTCCTTCGGTGATACAACTCATCAACGCCAATTCAACGCGCAAAGCTGCTTCACGCAAATAAGGGTTGCTTGATTCACTGCCTGCTTTCCCCGCGTCCAGGTCGGCCTGAATGCCATCACGCTCAGGCCAATGTTCGGTTAAGTATGCAAACCCAGCATCTTCAACCATGGCCTGAGCCTGTTCAAGCAAGCGCTCTGAGCGTCCAACTTTGGAAAAGACGATCACAATTTTGTCGTTAACTGAACGCATGCGTGCCAACTTGCGAGCCAACCCCAATGTGGGCCGCAAGTCGTCCATCGAGGTACCGCTGGGTAAGAAAACAACATCGCTTTCTTTGGCAACATCTTCAGTCAGATCGTCTGCCAACCCTCGTGTATCAACAACCACGAGGTCAAAACCCTCTTCAATTTTGCGCAATTTTTTGAGACTTTTAAACGGTCTTGCATCAATTTCTGGCTCAACGCCAGCCTGCATGCGAGCAGCAGCCCATTCAACGCTGGTGAGTTGTTCTAAATCGAAGTCGGCAAGCAGCACTTGCTGCCCTTGCCTGGCCGCATAGGTTGCCAATGAACGTGCCAATGCACTTTTGCCAACACCACCTTTTTGCCCTACAAATGATGCAATTTTCATGATGTTTAAGTAACGCAGCAAGCGTGAATTAATTTTTGGGGCGGCCAGCGATGACCTTCACCAGTTGTTCTTTGATTTCTGAAATTTGCTTGGGTGACAATGATTGAAGTTGGTTTACAGCCACACGCAACAACTCACCTTTTTTGATTTCTACGCCAGCTTTGATACAGATTTTTTTCATGGCAGCCAAGACCACGTATTCGCTTTCAGGCATGGTGAAACTGTCGCGAATCAATTTGATCTTTTTAGGTTTGGGCTCGGGTTTGTTTGCTGCTTCAACAACTGGTGTTGTAGCTTTTACAGGCGCTTTCACTGAAGGCGTTTTGGCAGCTGGTGCTTTTGCAGGAATTGCACGCTTGACTGCAACAGGCCTTTTAACGGCCGTTTTGGCGGGGACTTTAGCAGGGACTTTAGCGGGGGCTGATGTTTTTCGCGCCACTGCTGATCGTGCACGCTTTGTGGGAGTTTGTGCAGTTGCCGATGACTGAACTGCTTGCTCTTGCGACATATTTTCTCCTTAATTGTGTAAATA
>JBEDMU010000047.1:0-12766 GCA_041170945.1 Pseudomonadota bacterium | reverse complement strand
TTTGAAGGGGTGATCGCCAACTTTGAACGCCGCTATCGTGAAACCGATTCACAAGCCGTGCGTGAAGATTTGGGACGCTACCGTTCATTGCGAGTTTGTGCCGAGTGCAACGGAGCTCGTCTAAAAAAACCTGCTCGTCACGTGTGGCTGGGCCAAGGCAACGAGCGGGTCAATATTCATCAGGTCAATCAAATGACCTTGGCGCAAGCACAAGCCCTGTTTGAACACCTCCCTCTGCAAGGTTCCAAAGCCGAAATAGCTGACAAAGTGGTGCGAGAAATTCATTCACGCTTGCGCTTTCTCAACAACGTGGGGCTGGGTTATCTCACCTTGGCCCGCAGCGCCGACACGCTTTCTGGCGGAGAAGCTCAGCGCATTCGCTTGGCCAGCCAAATTGGTTCCGGGCTATCCGGTGTGATGTACGTGCTCGACGAACCCAGCATCGGCTTGCACCAACGCGATAACGACCGCCTCATCGGCACCTTGCAACACCTGCGCGACTTGGGCAACACCGTGTTGGTGGTGGAGCATGATGAAGACATGATCTTGGCGGCTGATCATGTGATTGACATGGGCCCCGGTGCCGGTGAATTGGGCGGCCAGATCATGGCCAGCGGCACCCCCCAGGAAGTCATGGCTCATGAACCATCTCTGACCGGGCAATACCTGAGCGGAAAGCGCTCGATCGCATTGCCAGCCCAGCGCAAACGCATGGACCCTGATCGGGTGGTGAGCGTGCGTGGCGCCAGTGGCCACAACCTGCGTCAAGTCAACGTGGATATTCCAGTTGGCCTGCTCACTTGTGTCACGGGTGTCTCGGGGTCGGGAAAATCCACTTTGGTGAATGACACCCTGCACGCGGCAGCAGCGCAAACCCTGCACCGCGCTCATCAAGACCCCGAACCTCACGAAGAAATATGGGGCCTGGATCACTTTGACAAAGTGATCAATGTTGACCAGTCTCCCATCGGTCGCACACCACGCAGTAATCCGGCCACCTACACGGGGGTGTTCACAGCCATCCGAGAGCTCATGGCCGAGACCCCCAGCGCGCGCGAGAGGGGCTATGAACCTGGACGTTTTTCGTTCAACGTGCCTGGCGGTCGATGTGAAACCTGTCAAGGCGACGGGGTGATGAAAGTGGAAATGCACTTTCTGCCTGATGTGTATGTGCCGTGTGATACCTGCGCGGGCCTGCGCTACAACCGCGAAACGCTCGAGGTCACTTACAAGGGTCAAAACATCGCTCAAATCTTGGACATGACGGTGGCGCAGGCGCATGCATTTTTTGCTGCGGTACCTGCGGTGGCGCGCAAACTTCAAACCCTGCTCGATGTGGGACTTTCATATGTGCGCTTGGGGCAAAGCGCCACCACGCTATCGGGTGGCGAAGCTCAACGTGTCAAGCTTGCGCTTGAACTGTCTAAGCGAGACACGGGCCGCACCTTGTACATCCTTGATGAACCGACCACTGGCTTGCATTTTGCCGATATTGAGTTGTTGTTGGCGGTGTTGCACCGACTGCGCGATGATGGCAACACCTTGGTGATCATCGAACACAACCTCGACGTGATTAAAACAGCAGACTGGATTGTCGACATGGGACCCGAGGGCGGCTTGGGTGGTGGCCAAGTGGTCGCGACCGGCACCCCAGAAGAAGTCGCAAAAAATCCCAACAGCCACACGGGCCGCTATTTGGCGCGGGTCCTCAAGCGCTAGGCGCAGGCCGCACCACTTTGGCTTCGCGAATGGGCAAATTCACCAACGAGGCTCCAAGCGCGAGCACCATATCGGCGTACCACATCCAAGTGTAGTCGCCATTGAGGGTAATGGCCCAGCCACCCAACCAGGCACCCAAAAAACCGCCGATTTGGTGCGACAGCAACGTCAGTCCAAACAGCGTAGCCAAATAACGCACCCCAAACAACTTGCCGACGATGGCGGCTGTGGGTGGCACTGTGGCCAGCCACGTGAAGCCCAGCCCCGCAGCAAAAAGGTAATACGTCCACTCGGTTTTGGGAGCCATCAAATACAAAGCCACCAACACCGCACGCGAGGCGTACATGGCTGCCAGAACCATTTTGCTTCGGTATTTTGAAATGGCTTGACCAGCGTACAAGCTGCCTGCGATGTTGGCCAAGCCAATGATGGCCAAGGACCAGCTTGCCACCATCGGCGGCAAACCACACAGCTCGACTTCCCCTGGCAAATGGGTGACCAAAAAAGCGATGTGGAAGCCACAGGTAAAAAACCCGGCATGCAAGAGCCAATAGCTGCGGTCGCGAAATGCAGTGCGCAAAGCGCCACGCAAGCCGCCAGGCTCATGGGGCTGCGCGGTGGCGTGGGTGTTGGAGGTCAAACGCGAAGACATGGGCCAAGCCAACAACACCATCACTGCCATCGACCACATGGCGGTAGCCCAACCCCAACCTTGAATCAATCTTTGAACCACGGGTGCAAAAATGAACTGCCCCAAAGAGCCACCGGCATTGATGATGCCCGAAGCTGAGCCACGAACATGCGCTGGCAAACGCTGAGCAGCCGCCCCCATCAGCACCGAAAAACTAGCTGCCCCAGAGCCCATGGTGGTCAAAAAACCCAGAGTCAACACCAAGCCCCAGGTTGAATCCAAGAAAGGCGTCAGTGCGGTGCCTAATGCCATGAGCCACACCCCTGCAATCAGCACAGGGCGAGGTCCCCAGCGATCGGCCACGGCACCTGCAACAGGTTGAATGGCACCCCAAGTGAATTGGCCAATCGCCATGGCCAAACTGATGCTGGTAATGCCCAACCCGGTGCTGGTGTTGATGGGCCCCACCAACAACCCCATCGACTGACGCAAACCCATGGTCACCATCAAAATCCCTGCCGCCAAAAGCGTCACGGTCATCACCATGGGATCACGCAGAATTTTGAACATATTCAGAGGGCTGACAGCAATGGGAAGGCAGTTCAGCGATGGCTACGCGCTGCTTGCAATTGCAAACGAGTGCGCAAGGCTTCGGCTTGGGCGGCTTCGGCAAAATCATGGCCCATGCTGGCATACAAAATTGCGCGAGAAGAATTGATCACCGCCAAACCTCGACCTTGATCGGCAGCTTGAACGGTGGCTTGCGCGTCGCCCCCTTGAGCACCTACACCAGGAATCAGCAAGGCCACGTCTGGCGCCAGCTCACGAACCCGTGCAATTTCTTGGGGGTAGGTTGCCCCCACCACCAAGCCCACGCGGCCTTGAGCACTCCACTCGCTTTGGGCCAATCGAGCCAAATGTTCGTAAAGCATCGGTTGCCCTGGAATATCAGCCAACGGCCGATTTTGAAAATCGTCTCCGCCTTTGTTGCTGGTTCGGCAAAGCAAAAACACACCTTTGCCTTCATAACGCAAATAAGGTTCTACGGTGTCCCAGCCCATGAACGGTGACAACGTGACCGCGTCGGCTTGATAGCGCTCAAAAGCTTCAATGGCATATTGTTCAGCCGTGCTACCAATGTCGCCGCGCTTGGCATCCAAAATCACCGGCACTGCAGGCGCACGCTGGCGAATATAGGCAATGACGCGCTCAAGTTGCTCTTCTGCGCGGTGCGCGGCAAAGTAAGCGATTTGTGGTTTAAAGGCACACGCATGTTCGGCAGTGGCATCGACCATGGCCTTACAAAACGCTTCAATGGCGTTGGCCTGACCCTGAAATTGAGCTGGAAAACGCTTGGGGTCGGGATCAAGTCCGACACACAACAACGACTGATGTGCGATTTGCGCTTGGCGCAGTTGGTCAATGAAATTCATGCTGGCATTGTAGGGGTCTCAACCCACGAGGCGGCCAAACACAAGTCTTCCCAAACGCGTGCCTTCTCTTGGGGATGACGCAGCAAAAACTCTGGCGGGTACGTGATCACCACAGGCACCCCAGCGAATTCATGACGTTGGTTGCGCAATTTTCCCAAGGGCTCTTGGGCCTGCGCCAAACCCATGGCCTGTGCTGCCCCGGTTCCCATGACCACCAGCACACGCGGCTGGGTCAAAGCCACTTGATCTTTTAAATGCGGCATACAGGCCCGCATGTCTTCTACTGTGGGCGCCGACGATGAAGAAGCACACTTGCTGGCGGTGGTGACCCAGTGGGCTTGTTGATGCAGACCCAATGCGCGCGTCATGGCCAACAACAGTTGCTGTGCTGAGCCCTTGAGCATGGCCAATTCACGGTCTGCAGCCACCGGCGAAGATCCCAACACAAACATCCAACCTGAACCCGGCTGCCCTTCTCCCAGTGTGGAACCTATTCGCTTTTCGCTCAAGGCACATTGCTGACAAGACGATATTGCAACAGCAAGCGCTTGCAAACTGTTGCTGGCCTGATGCCTTGAGGAAGCATCAGTAGGCGCCTTCTGGGGAACTTCAGCTGGCGCCTTTTGAATAAGCTCTTCTGATTGAACAACCTGCGTGTCCACGACAACACGAGCAGGCCAGGCATGTTGAACGCCCATCATCTCGAGCATGGCCAACTGACGTTTGTCTAGTTGCAACCCTTGAGTGGCCACAATTGTCGACCCCTCAACGCTCATGCCTGCCCCTTTGGCTGCAAAAGAGCATGGGGGTAAGTGCGGAAAATGAGAGCGTCTTCGCGTTCGTTCATGGTGAGAGGATAGTACCGCGGCCTGACCGCGATCTGCTCAAATCCAGCTTTTCTATACAGGTCAATGGCGCGTTGATTGCTGACACGCACCTCCAACCAAATAAACTGCGCTCGTTGCGTTGTGGCCCAAGCCGCCAATTGCTGCAGCATCCAACGCCCCACCCCCTGACCCCGCCAATGTGGATGTACCGCGATATTGAGCAAATGCACCTCATCTACGCCCTGCATTCCGACCCAAAATCCAACCAGAGGCCGATCATCCGTTTCAGCGAAAACAACTTGAACTTCGTGTCCACAGCGCATTGAATCGAGCATTTGTCCTTCGGTCCAAGGGTGCGTTTGACCCGATTGCTCAAGCTGCATCAACGATGTCAGTTGATTGACAGAGGCTGCCTCCGATGTCCAACATAACCCCGTCATGCTGACCCCTCGGACATGGTTTTTTGTGCAGCTCGCTCGGCCGTTGTCAGTGCCACTTTGTTGCGTACATACAGTGGCATGGCCTCTTCAGGCCTGACGCATCGCCCTTGAGAATTCAGATACGCGGCCACATCGACCATGTCGCACGCCAACACCTCGGACGAACAGCAGTGCACCAAGGTCGCTGTGGGGAGCACGGGCTGCAGCAGCGGCAAGGCATTGCCCACCAGGTACACGCCACCAGAAGCAGTGACAACCGACTCTGCGACTGCTTGCGCCAATGCTTCAGGGCTGTAAAGGGCTTCGGCAGAGCGGGGCTTGGACGGCGACACGCCCAATACATCTCTCATTTCATACGAGGCCGCATATACCTCGCCCATGCGGGCATCCAGACAAGACCAAATCACCGCCCCCTCGGTGGGCTGAGCCAAACGGCAACCAGTTTGAGCCAATGCCCACAACGAAGGCACAGGAATCAAGGGCAACCCCTGCGGCCTGGCCGTCATTGCCAAACCCTGCGCCACAGCACAGGCCGAACGCAGACCCGTGAACGAACCAGGCCCTTGTCCAAAGGCAATGGCATCCAAATCTTGTAGCGAGATACCGACCTCGGAAAGCAGCCCCATGACGGCGGGAATGAGATGGGCCGATGAAGCTGCGCCGCCAACCTCGCTGCGCTCGTGCCACTGCCATGCCGCATCCATCGACGGTCTGTGAGCCAGGCACACGTTGACGCGTTGACCACCAGATTCGATGACCAATAATCGCAACAAAGGGGGTGCACAGGGTGACTTTTCAAGCATATTCACCACATTATCCTAGACGAGCCCAACTCAAGCACAATGCGTCCATGAGCTGCCTGATTTCCCGTCTCGTTCTGTTGACCCTGTTGGGCTCTATGACCCAATTGATGCCATTTGCCCATGCGCAAACGTTACCAACATCGGTTCTCAAACAACTGCAACAAGCTCAAATTGATCCAGATGCCATGAGTGTATGGGTGGGCGATAGTACACGCCCCCATGAACCCCAGCTTGAATGGAACAGCCAAGTCTGGCGCACACCTGCGTCAGTCGAAAAAGTGTTTACGACCTTGGCAGGGCTGGACATGCTGGGCCCAGACTACCGATGGGTCACCCGCTTTTATGTATTGAAGAACCCGCATCAAGGCGCCTTGCAAAGCCCTGTGTTTATCAGAGGTGGAGGCGATCCCAAATGGACTTCCTCGCGTGCACTGGATGCCATCAGCGATTTGCAGGCCTTGGGAATTGAGCGGCTAGAAGGAGATTGGGTGTTTGATCGCTCGGCCTTTGCCCCCAGCACTCGCAATACAGAATTTCTTGATGGCGAAACCTTGCGGCCCTACAACGCGAGACCCGACGCGTTGGCCCTGAATTTCAAATCGGTGATCATGAAAGTCAGCCCGCAACCCCTGCAGCGCCGGGCACAAATCACTCTAGACCCCCCCATCGATGGCTTGCAATGGACGCAGGATGTGCCCATGAATGACGAGCCCTGCGGAGATTGGCGTGGCGCCTTGCGTGCAGACTTGAGCAACAGCCGTTATTGGCGTTTGCGTGGCCATTATTCGGCACGTTGCGGGATTCAAGAATGGCCCATTGCCTTTCCCGATCCCGATCAACATACCCAGCGCGCTTGGCAAGCGTTGTGGCGCACCTCCAATGGCGTGCACCAAGGACAAGTACGTGAAGGACCAACACCCGCAAATGCACAGCTGCTTCTTAGCAAGGCTTCCCCCACGTTGGCTTCGGTGGTAGAAGACATCAACAAATTTAGCAATAACCTCATGGCACAACACCTGTGGCTGACGCTAGATCCCGCATTTGCGTCTAATCAGGGCGCCACATTTGACGGGGCCCGAGCCGCTTGGGTGGATTGGTGGCTCACGCACGTTCATAGTTCGGGCATGGTGCCATGGATAGACAACGGTTCGGGTCTTTCGCGCGTGAGCAGGACCACCGTGCAATCGTTGGCCGATGCCTTGCTGTGGGCGTGGCGACAACCGCACGCACCTGTTTTTGTCAACAGCCTTCCTGTGCTTGGCGTTGATGGCACCACGCGCCACTGGGGGCGCGATGGAACCATGTCATGCTCTATCGGCAAGGTGCGTGTCAAAACTGGCAGCTTGCGCGATGTCATGTCTGTTAGTGGTTACATCCCCTTGAAGAACGGAGAATCTAGGGTTTTCGCGGCTATCATCAACCATGAACGCGCCCCACAGGGTCGCTTGGCTTTGCGCGAACTGATTGAATGGGCGTGTCAACAACCCGCTCACACGTCTGACTGACCGCCTAACTCGTTTTCCTCATGACCGCTTCTTACATTCTGACCCTCTCTTGCCCCGACAAACCTGGCATCGTGCATGCGGTAACTGGCTTGCTGTTACAGCATGGCTGTAACGTCGAAGAGGCTGCCCAGTTCAACGATCATCAAACCGGCTTGTTTTTCATGCGCGTGCAGTTTGCCTGCCCCACTTCACAACACCCCCATTTGTCGGCACACTTGAATGAGTTGGCTCAGGCGTGGCACATGAGCACTCAGTTGCATCCCACTGCCGAGCGCATGAAAACCGTGATCATGGTGAGCCAACACGGTCACTGCTTGAATGACTTGCTCTTTAGGGTGCGCAGCAACCTGCTGCCCATCGAAGTCACTTCCATCATTTCCAATCATCGCGATTTTTATCAGTTGGCAGCCAGCCATAACATTCCTTTTCATCACATGCCGATGACAAGCGCCACCAAGTCAGAAGTGGAGAGACGTCAACTCGAAATCGTCGAACGTGACGGTGCCGAATTGGTGATTTTGGCTCGCTACATGCAAATCCTGTCGGACTCCATGTGCCAAGCCTTGAGTGGCAGAGCCATCAATATTCATCACAGCTTTTTGCCCAGCTTCAAGGGTGCTAAGCCTTATTACCAAGCACATGATCGAGGCGTCAAATTGATTGGCGCGACAGCTCATTACGTAACGGCCGACTTAGACGAAGGGCCCATCATTGAGCAAGATGTGGCGCGCGTCGAGCACAGCCATACCATCGAAGACCTGTCGGCCGTAGGCCGTGACACCGAAAGTCAAGTACTGGCCCGCGCCATCAAATGGCACAGCGAACGCCGGGTCTTGCTCAACGGTCATCGCACCGTGATTTTTAAATGAGGCATGAATAAGTTCTGGGCCTTAGACAACAACAATCGCAGCCGCACTTTTTGGCTGATCGTTGCCTTTTTGGCACTGTATGTGTTGTTGGCTTGGGCCAGCTTTATTCGGCCTACCAAGCTGTTGGGTATCACGCCATGGAACCCACAGCCGGCCTTGGCTGTGGCCATGTTGCTGATCAACCGACGCTGGCTTCCTTGGGTATGGATTGCACAAGCACTGGCTGAAGCGGTGGTGCGAGGCATCCCGCACCAACCGATGATCTCGCTATTTACGGTGCTGTGTCTGGGCTTGAGCTACGCTTTAATGGCTTGGATTTTGTCGCGCGAAGGAGCAGGGGCCTCCCTGAACACGCTGCGCGGCCTTACTCGGGTGGTGTTTGTGCTGGTGGCAGGCGCCGCACTCAACGGAACCATTTTTGTGGTGGTGCATGCCCTAGGGGGAGTGACCTCGACGTACTCGTTTGTCGTCGAAATTGGTCGCTATTGGATTGGCGATATGGTCGGGTTTTTGGTGGTGTTGCCAACCCTCATGGCTTTGGGGTACATGCCCTTACGCAACCGCTTGCTCGACACATTACAACAGCCCCACTGGTGGCTGGTCACGTGCTTGATTGGATTGATGGTTTGGGCCATTTTTGGCTCGTCTAGTGACAGCTATTTCAAGTACTTTTATGTGCTGTTGTTGCCAGTGGCCTGGTTGTCTGTTCGATATGGATTTCCAGGAGCCACTCTGACAGCCCAAGCCACGCAGGTTTGGTTGTTATTTGCCATGCAATGGGCGGTACGCTTTGATTTGACCGTTTTTGAATTGCAAATGCTCATGAGTGCCGTCACAGTCACAGGAATGGTGCTGGGCGTCGTAGTGGATGAGCGCGAGCGCATGGCCGCCAAACTCCAAGAGAGCTTGCGTTTGGCTGCAGCTGGCCAAACCGCTGCGGCTCTGGCGCATGAACTCAACCAACCCCTCACCGCACTCAGCACATACGCGCACGCTACCCAATCACTGACCCAACAACAAGCGGTGCCTCAAGAGCAAATGAAAGACTTAACTCAACGCATGGTGAACGAAGTGCAGCGGGCGGCTGAGATCATCAAACGGTTGAGAGATTTTTTTCGCACGGGCAGCATCCAGCTTCACTCTCACAACTTGGAAACTTTGTTGCAACAAGCCATTGACAATGCTCGTCGCAGAGCCGATGCCGTCGGCATTGCGATTGATGTTGAGTTTCTTGCCCCACGCCCCTTGTTCGTCAAGGTTGATGGCGTTCAATGGGCGGTGGTGATGCGCAATTTGTTGGCCAACGCCATGGACGCGGTTGCCAGTACTGGAAAACCTGGGATGGTTCACATTCAAGTTCAAACCGAATCAGATCAATTGCGTTTGACCTTTACCGACAGCGGCCCTGGCTTTACCCCTCAACGACTGCGAACGCTTTTTACGCAAGGAGCTGGCTCCGACAAACCCGAGGGCATGGGCATTGGATTGCAGATCAGCCGAGCCATCGTAGAAGCGCACGGCGGTCAATTATGGGCACAATCGGGCAAACAAGGCGTGATTTGCCTGACCCTTCCGTTGGTTTATTCTGGTGACTCCGCTCATGATGCCCATGCTTGAACCTCAAGAATCGTCGCAACAGGTGTTTATCGTCGATGACGATACATCGGTTCGTGAGTCGTTGTCGCTGTTATTGAGCATGAGAGGTTTGTCGACCCAATCATTTGCAAGCGCCGAAGACTTTTTGGAGGCCATCCAGCCGAATTGGCGTGGCTGCTTGGTGTTGGATATTCGCATGCCCGGTATGTCGGGGCTCGAACTGCAACAGCATTTGCAACAACGTGGCTGCACCCTGCCCATCATCATCGTGACGGGGCATGGCGATGTCGCAGCCGCACGACAAGCGTTCAAAGCGCGCGCCTTTGACTTTATTGAAAAGCCGTGGAACGTCGATCAACTCGCCGAGTCCATTCAACAAGCGTTATCCGAGCAGCGTGAGGTCTCATGGCGTCAAGATCGCTTGCAACAGCTCACCTTGCGCGAGAGAGAAATTGTTCAATGGATAGCCAAAGGGTTGCACAGCCGAGAAATTGGTGAGCAATTGGGCATCAGCCCGCGCACGGTTGAAACCCATCGCGCCCACATCATGAACAAGCTTCAAGTCAAAAACGCCATTGAGCTGGTGCAGTTTCTCAATATCCATGACAGTACTTCCTAAAGGCTCCACACCCATGAGCATTCCCCGGCCTTCCTATGCCATTGTGACGGGGGCCAGCCAAGGCATCGGGCAAGCTTGTGCTTTGGCATTGTTGCAACAAGGTTGGCACGTGGCATTGGTGGGACGCCGGCAAGAGGCGCTGCAATCGGTCGCCGATATGTCTGGCGCCGGTCAACGCGCTCGCGTATGCGTCACCGATGTATCTGACGCTGCAGCCGTTCAAACTTTGTATCAAACGTTGCAGAATGAATGGCCACATTTGAACCTGCTGTTTAACAATGCGGGTTTGTTTACGCCAGCGGCGGCGCCCGATGAAACTTCACTGGATCATTGGCATGCCAGTGTGAATACCAACCTGAATGGTGCGTTTTACATGCTCAAACATGCCTTTTCATGGATGCGTCGGCAACACCCGCAAGGCGGTCGGATCATTAACAACGGATCGATTGCGGCGCAAGTGCCTCGGCCACGCTCGATCACGTATGCAGCCACCAAATCGGCCATGACCGGGCTCACACGAGCCGCCGCCCTTGATGGTCGGGCGTTCCATATAGCAGTGGGACAAATAGATATTGGCAATGTCGCCAGCGACATGACCGCTGCCATGGCACAAGGCGCGCTTCAAGCCGACGGTAGCATCAAAGCCGAGGCCCGCATGGACATGTCAGCAGTGGTGGAAACGTTCATGGCCATGGTCCATTTGCCACTCCATGCCAACGTTCTGAACACCACCGTTTACGCCACTGGTATGCCGTTTATCGGCAGGGGCTAGGCAGCAGCCCTTTTGAGACGATCGCGGACTCCGTCCCAGGCTTCATCGAGATCAGGGGCTTGCACCCAAATTTCATGGGCACCGGTTGCGTCAAGTCGTCGCAACATGTCAAACAGCTCGTATGCACACTTTGTCGCGCTGAGAGGCATGTCTGCAAATTGAACCGCTGTGGCTTGTATGTGTGCGAAAGCCACCGGACCTATCGCATCACGTTGGGCATACACCGCGATGTGCTGCAAGACCTCGGGACGCGTACTCTTGAGTGCTGTCTGCAAATCATGAACTTGCATCAAGCGAACCTTGGCGCGTGGTGCGTAATGCGACTCCAGCGAACCCGACACCCGTGGCGCTTGGGCATCGGGCATGGCCACCGCAACGCCTAGAGCGTCTTCAATGGCTTGACGAGACAACATGCCTGGTCGCAACAGCACTGGCTGCCCCCGAGACAAATCCAAAATGGTCGATTCAATTCCCACTTCGCAAGGCCCATCGTCAAGCATCAAAATGGACCCCACCCCTTGCACACCTTCAAATTCACCCCATGCGTGTTCGATACGGGTTGGACTCACGCGACCAAAACGGTTGGCACTGGGTGCCGCCACCCCTTCGACGCCCATGGTTCGTGCAATGGCCAACACCTTTTGAGCACTTTTTTGGGCAGGACAACGCAACGCCAACGTAGGCAAACCACCAGCGGCTGCTTCGGCTACCCCTGGATTGCGCTTCAACACCAGCGTCAAAGGCCCAGGCCAAAAACGTTCAATCAACGTCCAAGCCGCTTGCGGAATGTCATGCGCATATCGTTGCAACGCGGTTTGCCATGCCGTCATGTTCGACTGCTCGGCCAGATGAACGATCAACGGATGATCAGCAGGTCGGCCTTTGGCCGCAAAAATTCGATGCACGGCTGCAGGTTGGTCGGCATCGGCGGCCAACCCATAGACCGTTTCTGTGGGCAGCACCACCAGCCCGCCTTTGGCCAAATGACGTGCAACCTCAACACAATCTTGAGCCTTTTTTGCATCTAACGATTGATTCATGTGGGAGGCAACCGCAATATCTTTTCAACTGCTTGCGCTTGAATACGCGCCTGCTCAAGCGTGCTTGCGGTGATGGTGACGTGGCCCATTTTTCGGGCTTGACGTGGCTGAGCTTTGTCGTACAAATGCACATGCACACCGGGCAACGCCCACACCTGATCCCAAGCAGGCGACACACTCAAACCCGCCGAATCAATCCACACGTCACCCAATATGTTAAGCATTACCGCTGCACTGTGCAACCGAGGTTGAACCAAAGGCAGGCCTGCCATGGTGCGCACCTGTAACTCAAACTGAGACACGTCGCAAGCATTGATGCTGTAGTGTCCACTGTTGTGGGGACGAGGCGCCATTTCGTTCACAACCCAATGCAAGGATCCGTCATCGTATTGGACCAAGAAAAACTCAATGCACAACACCCCCACATAAGCCAAGCTCTCAGCAATCGCTTTGGCTGCTGCATCGGCCTGCTCTTGTAAATGGGGTTCAAGCGCATCTGCACTGACTTCGGT
>JBEDMU010000046.1:0-3175 GCA_041170945.1 Pseudomonadota bacterium | reverse complement strand
AACCAAAGCGGCCAGGCAAACTTCACCAAAGGCTTAACCAAGTGCCACAAACCCATGCCAGCACCTTGCCAGATGGGTATCTCACTGTCTCGGTACATACGAGAGAGGACTGAAACCACCGCGACCAACAGCGTCACAGCCAAGATGGTTGGCAATCGTGAGAGAGATGAATAACCCAAGGCCAAAGTGATCTCTTCGGGGTTGAATTTGCCTCGATCGGCCAAATCGAGCGTGCGGATGAGCACCAACGTCATAACGATGGCGAATAACACCAGCGAGCTGGCCCAGAAATTTCTGGCCAAGTCTTTGCGAATGGAAGAATCGAATAACATCCAGGATGACCTTCAGGAGATCAGATTATGAACGTGGTTTGGAAAGTTTTACCCCAAGAGAAGCTTCACCAATTCAAAGCAGATGCCTTGTGCATCATAGACGCACTCCCCAAACAGGTCCTCAAAAAGGGGAGTTCAAATGCAGCGCCTGCTCAAATTTGGATGCACCATCTCCAACCAACCGAAGCCATTCACAAACCCGTATTTAAAAGTTCGATGGGCATGAGCCTGGCTGGATGGGCAGCTGATCGAGTCGCCGCTCTGTACTTGCCTAGCGTGACATCGCCTCAATTGAGATCTGGCGCCAATGCGATGTCTTCCTGGATTTGTCAAGACAACTTGGATCACTTGGCTATTTGTTTGCCGGCGCAAGGCCTAGGCCAACAAGAGATACAAAGCTTGTTGGTTTCTGTTTGCGATTTGCTCGACAAATACACCACCACGCTTTCTGCCAAAAAATCGCCTCAAGTGAACAAGCTGACGTTGCTGGTATCTGATGCTTCTCACATTCATAAAGCGGCAGTTCACCGAGCCTTGGCGATTGGAAGTGGTGTGTCGTTGGCGAAGGAATGGGCCAACCGCCCACCCAACTACGCCACTCCCACTCATTTGGCTCAAGCCGCCAAGTCCATAGCCGGAGACCAACTCAAGGTCCACACCTTCTCGCGCAAACAAATCGAGGCCTTGGGCATGGGGGCCTTTTTAGCCGTCACCCAGGGCTCTGAAGAGCCTCCTCAGTTTATTACGCTGGAATACAAAGGTAAGGGCGCCAAGGGGGCGCCAATTGTGTTAATCGGCAAAGGTATCACGTTTGATACAGGTGGCATTTCACTCAAGCCTTCCGCCGAAATGGACGAAATGAAATTTGACATGGGAGGTGCTGCTAGCGTTTTGGGTACATTCAAGAGCCTCTCACAACTTGATCTTCCTCTGCATGTCGTTGGGCTTATTCCGAGTTGCGAAAATATGCCTAGCGGTAAAGCCGTCAAACCGGGTGATGTTGTCAAAGCCATGAACGGAACGACCATCGAGATACTCAACACAGATGCCGAGGGCCGCTTGATTTTGTGTGACGCCCTTTGTTACTCAGCGCGATTCAAGCCGCGCGTCATTATTGATGTGGCCACTCTCACGGGAGCCTGCGTCGTGGCGCTAGGAAGCATCCGCAGCGGCATGTATGCCAAGACCGATGAATTGGCCCAGTCTCTCATGCAAGCGGGTGACACCAGTGGTGACCTATGCTGGCGTATGCCCCTAGATGACGCTTATGCGGATGGTTTGAAATCCAATTTTGCCGACATCCCCAACATTGCAGGGTTTGCTCGATCAGCGGGCTCTGTTGTAGCTGCCAAATTTCTTGAACGTTTTGTCCCAACTGATGCAGATTGGGGGCATTTAGACATTGCAGGAACCGCTTGGAAGAGCGGAGCGCAAAAAGGCTCTACCGGCAGGCCGGTTCCCTTGTTGACTCAATACCTGATCGATCAAGCCAACCCATCATGACCGAGGTTATTTTTCATACGGCTGTTTCTGATCCTCTACAGCACCTTGTTAAATTGAGCTTGAAGGCGCTTTCTCAATCACAATCGATTGTCATTCTGTCTACCGACACGGAGCGCCTCAAAGTGATCAGCGACCATATGTGGGCGTTTGAACCGAGTGCTTTTGTGCCTCACTGTTTTTGGGATGCGCCCGAAAGTGTCCGCCAACGCTCTCGGATTTTTTTAACCAATCATGCGCAACATCCAGGCCTGCCTACACAAAGTTTGATTCACTGGGGCAACGATATGGCCAATGGCTTTGCTTCATTTGAGCGGTTTGTTGAGATCATTGGCTGCGATGAAGGGTCAGTCAACGCAGGGCGACAGAAATGGAAAAGTTTCCAACAAATGGGTTATCCCCTCAAGCATGTGGCTTTGAAGGCACCAAAGTGAGTCAGAAGTCGTAAAAGCCATGCAGGCTTTCGTGCACGATATAAGTGCAAACCCTGAATTGCATTGAAATTTGTTGTGGCACGCGTATTTTTACTGATGTTTTGCAGTATTGTTACGAGTTATGGTTCATCACCTCAAGTTTTGATCACCATTTAACAACCTTTACTTTCAAGGAAATTGACCAGATGAAAAAGCTGACTCTTGTTGCAGTTGCCGCAGCAACCGCCGTTTTGTTTGCCGCTTGCGGTAAAAAAGAAGAAGCCGCCTCTAGCAATGTGATCAAGATTGGTCACGTCGGCCCCACCAGCGGTGGCATTGCTCACTTGGGCAAAGACAACGAAAACGGCGCCAAGATGGCCATCGACGAGCTCAATGCTGCCAACGTTCAAATCGGCGGTAAGGCTGTCAAGTTTGAATTGGTCGCCGAAGATGACGCTGGCGATCCCAAGCAAGGTACTGCTGCTGCTCAAAAATTGGTTGACGCCAAAGTGAACGCTGTGGTGGGTCACCTGAACTCTGGTACTACCATCCCCGCTTCGAAAATTTACTCTGACGCCGGTATTCCCCAAGTTTCTCCCTCTGCTACCAACCCCCAATACACTCGCCAAGGCTTCAAAACAGCTTTCCGCGTTGTGGCTGATGACACCCACCTGGGTGGCACATTGGGCCGTTACGCCGTTCAAACTCTTAAAGCCAAGAAAGTGGCTGTGATTGATGACCGCACCGCTTACGGTCAAGGCGTTGCCGATGAGTTTGAAAAGGGCGCCAAAGGTGTTGGTGCTGAAGTTGTTGCTCGTGAGTTCACCAACGACAAAGCCACTGACTTCAACGCCATCCTCACTTCGATCAAGGCCAAGAAGCCTGACGTTGTGTTCTTTGGCGGCATGGACGCAGTTGCTGGTCCCATGC
>JBEDMU010000045.1:0-8784 GCA_041170945.1 Pseudomonadota bacterium | reverse complement strand
CGTCAACGCCAAGTGGTGGCTCAACACAGCCAGGGCGAATTCACCGTGGGCTTGCGCCCCGAAAACTTGGGCTTTGCCAACGAAGGCCTGCCTGGCGAGTTGGTGATGATTGAGCCCACTGGCCCAGAAACCTATGCCACGGTGGAAACCGCCATGGGCAAGCTCACTGCACGCGTACCTGGCCTTTTAAACGCTCATGTCGGCGACCGCGTGCACCTGAGTTGGGACACTTCACACGCTCATTTGTTTGATCGTGTCAGTGGCAATCGCATTGCCGATTGATCAGCCCTTGGGCGCTTGTTGCACGGTTTTGGCGTCTTGACCATAGAGGTGCTTTTTGGCTTCTTCGTCAACCGTAGGAGCCGTGTTGATCGATTTGGCGATGTCGTAAGCCTTGACGGTGGCAGGGCGTGCGGCAATGCGTTCAAACCAGGCTTTTAACGCAGGAAAATCGTTGAGATTTTGTTGCTGCCGTTCGTGTGGAACGATCCAGGGATAGCACGCCATATCGGCAATGGTGTAGGCGTTGCCACAAATGAACAACCGGCCGTCGCTCAAGTGCTTATTCAACACGCCGTACAAGCGTGAGGTTTCTTTCACGTAGCGATCGATCGCATATGGAATTTTTTCAGAAGCAAACTGAACAAAATGATGGTTCTGTCCGGCCATGGGACCTAGGCCTGCCATTTGCCAAAACAGCCATTGCATGCATTCGGCACGACCACGCAAATCACTTGGGATGAAGGCTTCGTATTTTTCGGCCAAATATTGCAAAATGGCACCCGACTCAAACACGCTCAAGGGGCCACCTCCATCGGCGGGTGTATGGTCCACGATTGCAGGAATGCGATTGTTAGGGGCAATTTGCAAGAACTCTGGTTTGAACTGATCACCGCGGTTGATGCGCACCACCTTGATTTCGTAGGGAACCCCCAACTCTTCGAGCATCATCGTGATTTTGTGACCGTTGGGGGTAGTCCAGTAATGCAGTTCAATCATGTTTGCTCCCTGTGTTGAGAAAAACGGTGGATGTGGTGGGCTTCAAGCCCAAGTTAACCGGCACCAAAGTATCGGTCGGTTCGGTGGTTGACGGAAATGACAAAGTTCAATGCCACAGCACCCAACAGGGATACCAACAATTGCCACCCGCTCACTGCCACCAACGACAGCAACAAAATCAATGCATCAAACCCCATTTGCACATGCCCAGCTCGCCAGCCACGTGTTTTTTGCAAATAAATGGCCAGCACGCCGACGCCCCCCAAACTGGCACCGTGGCGTATCAAAATCAGAATGCCGGTGCCAGCAAGCAAACCTGCCATGGCCGAGGCAAACATGGGATTGAGGTTGGCAAAAGCCACCCACTGCGGCAGCAATTCAACACCCAGTGACAACAACGTCACTGCGGCCAATGTTTTCAGCGTAAACGCTCGCCCCAACGCCAAATAACCAAACACATAAAACGGTAGGTTGATGGCAAACAGCACCACGCCTAAGTTCCATCCCGTGAGATAGTGGATGAGCACCCCTAGTCCGGCGGTACCCCCTGTAACCAACTGGGCCTCTTTGAAAATGACCACCCCCAAGGCCACAAACAAACAGCCGGTCACCAGGCCCTGCACATCGTCAAACCAAGTATGTGCCGCTTTGGGTCCAAGCGAATCGAGTTCGGTGCGGGTGGTGCGTGATCCAGTCATTGCAAGATCTTACATAATCTGTGATGCAACCATGGACTTCAAATGATGTTTCTTTCGCCCGATCAGCTGTGGGGATTTTTGTTAGCGGCAGTTGTGCTGACCCTCACCCCAGGCCCTGACAACTTGATGGTGTTGTCATTGGGCATGTCCAAAGGACGCCGCTTGGGCATGGCTTTTGGCCTGGGATGTGCCTTGGGTTGTGTCAGCCATACCTTGTTGGCGGCTTTGGGTGTGGGTGCCCTGATCGCTGCTTCTCCAACCGCATTTGGGGGCCTCAAGATGGCGGGTGCCCTGTATTTGTTCTACATGGCATGGAATGCTTGGCAAAGCCGTGGCGTGGCCTCATTGCCTGACTCCAATGCGGCTGCCGCGCGTGCCATGCCATGGTTTTTCAAAGGCCTGTTGGCCAACGCCATCAATCCCAAAGTGGTGGTGTTTTTCTTGGCTCTGTTGCCACAGTTTGTGCAAGCCGAGCGTGGCATGGAGGCACAACAAATACTTGAACTCGGTCTTTGGTTTACGCTGCAAGCCGCCGTGTTGTTTGTGAGCCTGGGTTGGTTTGCCGGTCACATTGGCGCTTGGTTGTCACGGCGCCCACAAGCAGGTGTGTGGTTAGACCGTTTGGCTGCTTTGGTGATGGCAGGATTGGGTTGGCGTTTGTTGTTGTCGGAATAACGATTGATTGAATTCAATCTTGCCTGTTTCGATTGCTCCATGCACCAGCCGCCACCAACAGCCACGACAAGATAAGCAACATACCGCCACGTGGCACCCACGTGCGCCAATCGTCCACACCCCACAATGCACGCGCGTACAAATTAAAACTAAACAGCAAGGTGCCTGCCAACATGGCAAGGGCAGCCAACCACCACCAGCGCAAAGCGGTGGCGTTTGCCGTGCGCATCATGAAGCCCAAGCCCAGCAACACCACAGCATGCACCAGGTGCTGGGTCACCGCGTTTTGAATCGCTGGAACGCCACCGGTGAAACTGGCATGCAAAGGCAAATGCGCCGTGGCAGCAGCAAAGCCCACGGCCAATGCGGCATCTAAGCTGCCCAAGATCATCCAAAAGGTCGAGCTTCGGTTGTGAGAAGCCAATGAGGTTTTGCTCATGCAGCGGTCTTACCAAAACACAGCACGTGGTGCATGTCGAGGGTGATGCCAATAGACTCACCCACCTGGTGATCGTGGTGACTGGATGCCAAGGCCAACACGGTTTGCCCCGATGGCAGGGCCAGGGTGTACAAAAACTCGGCCCCTCTGAACACACGCGAGGACACTTGGGCGCGCATTTCACTGTCGTCGTCGTGACGAATGTCGTCGGGTCTGACCAGCACTTTCACCGCTTGACCGGGCTCGGGAAAAGGATGTTCATCGTGTGTAGATGAGTAGGTGCAAACCGTGGGCAACAAATCACCCAGCTCGGTACGCACACCTCCATCGGCAGTCATGGTGCCGTCAATAAACACGCCTTCGCCCACAAATTCGGCCACAAAGGTGTCGGCTGGGTGGTGGTACAACTCCAGCGGCGTGTCCCATTGCAGCAATTGTCCTTGTCGCATGACTCCAATGCGATCGGCCATGGCAAAGGCTTCATGCTGGTCGTGTGTCACCAACAAAGCAGTGGTGCCCGATGCCTTCAGAATGTCGCGAACTTCACGCGCCAATCGTTCACGCAAGGTGGCATCGAGGCTTGAAAATGGCTCGTCCATGAGCAACAAGTCGGGCTGCGGAGCCAAGGCTCGCGCCAAGGCCACCCTCTGTTGCTGCCCACCCGACAATTCATGAATGGCACGGTGCCCCAAGCCACTCAAGCCCACCCAGTCAAGCAAGGTGTTGATGCGTTCACGCTTGTCTGCGGCTTTCCATTGGCGCAGACCAAACCCTACGTTGCCCGCCACATCTAGGTGAGGAAACAAGGCGTGCTCTTGAAACACCATGCCAATGCGACGATGCTCGGGAGCCACCCAGTGTTGCTTGGAGCTGACCACCTGGTTGTGCATCATGATTTGGCCTTGGCTCACAGGTTCAAAACCTGCAATGGCCCGCAACAAGCTGGTTTTGCCGCAGCCTGAAGGCCCCAACAAGCAACCAATTTCGCCAGCTTGCAAATGCAAATGAGCGCCCGACACTGCCACGCACTCGCCCTTGGGCAAGGGATAAGTGATGCTCACTTGGTCGAGAGTCAATTCAGTAGACATGACTAAATCTTGGCAGAACGCAAATAGGCTTGCTGGACTTAGGCCTTGATCACTTGCAAGCCACCCATATAGGGCTGCAGGGCCGCAGGAATGCGGATGCTGCCATCGGCTTGTTGATGATTTTCCAAAATAGCCACCAAGGTACGACCCACCGCCAAACCTGATCCGTTCAGGGTATGCACGTATTCGTTTTTGCCTTGTGCACTTTTGAAACGCGCTTGCATGCGACGCGCCTGAAAAGCACCACAGTTTGAAACAGAGCTGATTTCACGATATGTGTTTTGCGCCGGCAACCACACTTCCAGATCGTGAGTTTTGATTGCTCCAAATCCCATGTCACCGGTGCACAGCATCACCACCCGATAAGGCAACTCAAGTGCTTGCAAAATGCGTTCGGCGTGACCTGTCATCTCTTGCAAAGCGGCTTCGCTGTCATCGGGATGCACCACCTGCACCATCTCGACTTTGTCAAATTGATGCTGGCGAATCATGCCTCGGGTGTCGCGACCTGCCGAGCCCGCTTCGCTTCGAAAGCAAGGGGTGTGGGCCGTGATGCGAACCGGCAACTGCGATTCGTTGAGCAGTTCGTCGCGCATGAGGTTGGTCAGGGGCACCTCAGACGTGGGAATCAAGTACAAGCGGGTATCGTCGCTGAGTGCGGTGGTATCGCCATCTTGTCCACCTTTGATCGATGCAAACAAGTCGGCCTCAAACTTAGGCAACTGGCCCGTGCCTTTGAGCGAGGTGGCGTTGACCATGTAGGGCACATAGCATTCGGTATAACCATGATGCATGGTGTGCATGTCGAGCATGAACTGCGCCAAAGCCCTATGCAAACGGGCCACTGCGCCTTTCATGACCGAAAAACGCGAACCCGCCAGTTTGACGCCTGCTTCAAAATCAAGCCCCAAGGGCTCACCCAAGGCCACATGATCTTGCGCCTCAAAGCCCAATGCGGTGGCAGATGCGCCAAGCCCATCACCAGGAGCCCAACGACGTAACTCCACGTTGCCGTGCTCGTCAGCGCCCAAAGGCACATCGTCGGCAGGCAAGTTGGGCACGTTCATGAGCAGGGTTTGCATTTCTGCCTGAATCACCTCAAGGCGTTGTGCTGAACGCTCCAACGTGTCTTTGATAGAGGCCACTTCGACCATAACTGCATCGGCCGACTCGCCTTTGCCTTTGAGCACACCAATTTGCTTGGACAAGCTGTTGCGCTGCGATTGCAATTGCTCGGTTTCAACTTGAATGCGCTTGCGCTCGTTTTCAAGCGCGGTAAAAGCTTCAACATTGAAAAAGGGTTGTGGCGACTGACGGCGAGACAAACGATCGACCACGGCCTGAAGATCTTTGCGCAGCAGTTGAATATCGAGCATGGAGCTACCCTAAAAACAGGTGGTGAAATGTGAACTGCGTATTATCGCCTGAGCGAACGCAAGCCCCCTGTCAAGAGGCCTTCACGTGATCAAAGTTTCAAACCCTTGGGCAATGGAAATCGCGTGTTTTCTTCGACCCCATCGAGGGTTCGAACCGAAATAGCACCCAATTCACGCAAACGAGCGATCAAGTTTTGCACCAACACGTCGGGAGCCGAGGCCCCTGCTGTGACCCCCACGCGCAAACCCGCACTGGCCGACCGCTGCTGCGCTTGCTGCAACCATTGCTCTTGCACGTCTTGTGCAGAGTCAACCATATAAGCAGGCGTTCCTAAACGCTCTGCCAATTCACGCAAGCGGTTGCTGTTGCTGCTGGTGGGGCTACCCACCACAATCACCAAGTCCACCTGCGGAGCCAACACCTTGACTGCGTCTTGCCGGTTTTGAGTGGCATAACAAATGTCTTGTTGCTTGGGCTCTCGAACCTGCGGAAAACGCTTTCTAATGGCCTGCAAAATGCCTGCCGCATCGTCCACGCTCAGCGTGGTTTGAGTCACCACTGCTAATTTTTCGGTTTGTCGGGGCGACACCCGTAGAACATCGGCTTCATCTTCGACCAAGTGAATGCCATCGTTCAACTGCCCCATGGTGCCTTCCACCTCGGGGTGCCCCTTGTGACCAATCATCAAAAACTCGTAGCCTTCGCGGGCTAATTTGGCCACCTCTACATGCACCTTGGTGACCAACGGGCAAGTGGCGTCAAACACCTGAAAGCCACGCTGCTGAGCCTCTTGTTGAATGGCCTTGCTTACACCGTGAGCTGAAAACACCAAAGTAGCACCCGCTGGCACCTCGTCAAGCGATTCAATGAACTTGACGCCACGGGCCACAAAGTCGTTGACCACATGAGTGTTGTGAACAATTTCGTGACGCACATAAATGGGGGCACCAAATTTGGCCAATGCTGCTTCCACAATGTCGATGGCGCGGTCAACGCCGGCACAAAACCCTCGTGGTTGGGCCAGCAACACATCGGACACAGCGGGTGACACAGCCGTCATGGTTACAACACCCCAATCAATTGCACTTCAAAGGTGGTGGCACGTCCAGCCAAGGGGTGGTTAAAGTCAAAGCGCCAAGCCGACCGGTTTTCTCGCACGGCCACCACCGACCCAGCAATGTGAGCGCCATCTCCGTGTGGCGAAGGGAACTGAATCACATCACCCTCACCCAAAGCATCGACATCGGCACCCAACTCCACCAACAGCTTGCGCGCCACCCACTGAACCTTGTCAGGATCATGCTCGCCAAACGCAACTCCAGCAGCCAATTCAAAGGTTTTGCGCTCGCCCTCTTGCATGCCCATCAAACAAGCTTCGAGGGCTGGCGACAGTTGCCCCCCGTCCAAACTCAAGGTAGCGGGTTTGTCGGCAAAGGTATCGATCCAGGCCTGCCCTTCGGGGCCGCATAAACGGTAATGAAGCGTGAGAAATGCACCCGAAGTGACAACAGACATGGCAAAGAGGCTTTCGTTTGGTTGCGAAACAACAGAAGATCAAGTCTGTATTGTAGAAAGCTTCGACTTCCCCCATGAACACCTTGCCCAATGGCCTTCGACCTCGCGAAAAACTTCTCAGCCACGGGGTGCAATCGCTCACCGACATCGAGCTGTTGGCGTTGTTGCTGCGCAGTGGTCGCCCGGGCATGTCGGTGCTTCACCTGGCGGATGCGCTGATTCAACGTTTTCGGGGCTTGGCGGGTTTGTTGCATGCGTCTGCCCATGAGTTGCAAACCACGCCTGGCTTAGGTCCTGCCAAGAGTGCCGAATTGGTGGCGGTGATGGAGTTGTCACGACGTTGCCTGGAAGAGCCATTGCGCACCGGTCAAGTGATGCAAGATCCTGCTAGCGTGGGGCGCTACGTGCAAGCGCATTTGGGACGCCGTCCACACGAGGTATTTGCTGTGATGTTTGTTGACAGCCAACACCGCTTGCTGCACATGGAAGAAATGTTCAGGGGTACCTTGACACAAGCCAGTGTGTACCCGCGGGAGGTGGTGCTGCGTGCGTTGCAAATAGGCGCGGCAGCAGTGGTGCTGGCACACAACCACCCCAGTGGATGTCGAGAGCCTTCGCAAGCCGATTGGCACCTCACCGACCAGCTGCATCACGCGTTGCGGCTGGTAGACGTGCAAGTGCTTGATCACTTGGTGGTCACTGCCGAGCATTGGACCAGCCTGCGCCAACAAGGCTGGCAACCAGGCCGTCAGGCCTCTAGTTGACGCAACTTGACCCATGCCGGGGTTTGCACCACCCGGCGCAACATCCAAGCACCCGTAACCCATGACAGCAGCGCCCCCAGCAGCATAAAAGTGGGCAACAACCACCAACTGGGCACCCAAGCAAAGTCAAACACCGACGTCGCCAACACCGACGCTGTGACCATGGCCGCCACGCTTCCCAACAAACCTGCCAAGGCACCCAATCCCAACAATTCAACGCTTTGCATGCGCATCAGTAAACGCTTTTGCGCACCCAAGGCTCGGTAAATGGACATTTCACGTTCACGCTGTCCCAAGGTGGCGTGCAAAGTGGCCAACAACACAGCCAAACCAGCCACCAGGGCAAACACAAACAAAATTTCAACAGCGGCAATGACCTGATCCAGAATGCGTTCGACCTCGGCCAAGGTTTGGGCTGTATCAATCACGGTGATATTGGGGAAGGCTTGCACCAACTCGCGATCTAGCGTGGCCAACAACGGGTCAGGCACACGATACGACGCAATATAGGTATGCGGCAAATCTGGATCGGGGGCTTGTGTGACGATGGCAAAAAAGTTCACGCGCAAACTTGCCCAATCGACCTTACGCACACTGGTGATGGTGGCCTCTAGAGGCAATCCAGCCAAGTCAAACACCAAGCGATCGCCCATGTGCAAGCCCATGGTCTGCGCAAACCCCTCTTCGATGCTGATGCCCAAGCCCTGTGCTGGCGCTTGCCAGCTGCCCTGCACCAAGCGGTTGCGCGACGGCAACTCGGTTGAAAAACTCAGGTTGAAATCTCGATCGGCCAAGCGTTGGGCACGTTCGTTCTCGAATTTTTTGGGATCTACCACTTGGCCATTGACTTGTGTCCAACGTCCGCGATACATGGGTACGGCATCCACATCGGCCATGCCGGCCCTTTTCAACTGGGCTGCAAATGCCGTCATTTGATCGGGCTGCAAATTGATGACAAAGCGATTGGCCGCTTGCACTGGCGTGGCGGCTCGCCAACTGTCTACCAAATCAGAGCGAATAAGGGTGAGCAACGCCAGGGTGAACAAGCCCAAGGCCAAACTCACCGCCTGCGCCACCGTCAACCCTGAACGTGCCACCCACTGCCGCACGGCCAAGCGACTGGCCACAGCCGCGCCCCTCATGCGACGCGACCAATGCGACAAGCCTTTTACCAGCAACCAAGCCGTGCCTGCAAACACGGCCAAAGCCACCGCCAGCGCCGCTAACAC
>JBEDMU010000044.1:0-24388 GCA_041170945.1 Pseudomonadota bacterium | reverse complement strand
CGTCTACCTGCTGGATGGCGAGCAACTGCGCTCGGTGCCGGTCAGCCGCCTGGCCCATGTGGACACCGCATTCGCCATGACCATCCACAAAAGCCAGGGCAGCGAATTCGCCCACACCGTGGTGGTGCTGCCCGACGCGGCCGGCGACATCCTCACCCGCGAACTGGTCTACACCGGCGTCACCCGCGCCCGCACCCAACTCACCGTGGTGGAGCCACGCGCCGGGCTGCTCGGGCAGGCGGTGGCGCAGCGGGTGCTGCGGTCCAGCGGGTGGGGGGCTTGAGGTGTATGGAGTGCAGTGTGTGGTCGGTGTAAGCAACATGCCGTCGCTGGGTGCATAATGCATTTCGTTTTTTTCGTTTTTCTTGCGCGAGCACTCTCAGGAGCATGGCCGTGGGAACACTTTTGCAAGACAACACACGGGCTGTTCGGCAAGCCGCTGCCCCGGCGCCAACAGCCAAAAAAGCGCCTTCACCTGGTGCGGCGCTCACCGCTTTTGAGTCACGCTGCATCACGGCTTTGCGCGCGGCATTGCCCAAAGAGCTGAAGAAGCGCGGCACCGCCGTATCGGCGGTGGGCGTCGAGGCCATGGCCCAATCGCTGGCCCGTCAGCTGGCCAAGCTGGCCGGTGTGCCGGGTGATCACAAGGCCAATCAAACGCCTGTGCCGTCCGGTATGGACTGGGTCAGCACCCAAGAGGCGGCCAAGCTCTGCGGTTTTTCGCGGCCTTTTGTGGTGGCTTTGCTCGATTCAGGCACATACCCTGGCAAGGTGCACCGCACGGCGGGTGGGCACCGCAAAGTGCTGGCCAGTGAGTTTGTGGCGCTGGTGGCCCAGGCGTCGACCCGGGCGCCCAAGACCTTGGCTCCAGCCCGCAGGGCGGTAGATCTGAAGGTGCTGGACGCATCAACGCGGCAAGCGGTTCAGCGGTTTCAGCAGCGGATCACGGCGAGTTTTCCAGCCAAAGAAGTGATTGTGTTTGGCAGCCGTGCGCGTGGTGACCACCGACCCGACAGCGATGCCGATGTTGCGGTCTTGCTCGAAGGACCGCGACAGCCCTTTCTGGCCACCAAGCTCAGCATGTCGGACGCCGCCTACGACGTGCTGCTGGACACGGGCATCAATATTTCACCTCTGCCCGTGTGGATGGATGAGTGGGAACATCCGCAGTCGTACGCCAACCCCGCCTTGTTGGCCAACATTGCGCGCGAAGGCATTCGGGTATGAGCTCGCCCAAATCGCCCGCATCCTCCATGGCCAAAGCCACACAGGCGGTGGCATCGGCCCGCGTGCTGTTGGAGCTGGGCGATATGGACGGCGCTTGCAATCGAGCGTACTACGCCATGTTTGACGCAGCGCAAGCCGCCCTGTTGGCGTCTGGTGTGCCCATGCCAGACGCTCTGGGCAAAACACACCGAGGTCTGATCAACACCTTCAGCGCCTACCTGGTGAAAGACGGCCCGGTCAGCAAAACTCTGGGCAGACAGCTCAAGCGCGCAGAGGAGGTGCGCTTGGTGGCGGACTACAACGTGGAGTCGGTGACACCAGACGATGCGGCCGAGCAGGTCCGTCAAGCGGAGCTGTTTGTGCAAGCCATGCAGGCTTTGTTTTTCAAAGACTGAACACAACAAAGCCATCAAGCCTGTTGTCATGCCGTTCACCCCAACGGCGGCTATGGGAACAATCTGGTGGCGTCTACGTTTCAGCTACGTGAAAAAAGGCCCTCACCATGACAGCGAGGGCCTTTTCAGAGTGGTGCCGGAAAGAGGAATCGAACCCCCGACCTTCTCATTACGAATGAGCTGCTCTACCGACTGAGCTATTCCGGCGAAACTTTCGATTATAACTTTGGGCCTTATGCTGTGGCTTTGCGTTCCTCTAAGGCCTCTAGGTGATAGCGTTGAATACGCTCCACCTCGTTTTTGCTGCCCAAGATCACACTGACGCGTTGATGCAGGGTGGTTGGCATCACATCCATGATAGGCATGGTACCGGTTGAAGAAGCGCCTCCAGCCTGTTCAATGATGAATGACATGGGGTTGCCTTCGTACATCAAGCGCAGCTTTCCGGGCTTGGTAGGGTCGCGCTTGTCCCAGGGGTACATAAACACGCCGCCACGGGCCAAAATACGATGCACGTCAGCCACCATTGACGCAATCCAACGCATGTTGAAATCTTGTTGGCGGGGACCTTCTTTGCCAGCTAAACATTCGTCGACATAACGCTTGATGGGGGCATCCCAATGACGCATATTGCTCATATTGATGGCAAATTCACGGGTTTCTTCAGGAATGCGAATTTGGTCTTGTACCAGCACAAAGCTGCCCGTTTCACGGTCAAGCGTGAACATGGCAACACCACGGCCCACAGTCAACACCAGGGTGGTTTGTGGTCCATACACACAGTAGCCAGCCGCCACCTGGTGGTTGCCTTGCTGCAGAAAATCTTCTTCGCAGACTTCACGGTGGCCACCTGGCTTTTTAAGCACAGAAAAAATAGTGCCAATGCTCACATTGACGTCAATGTTAGATGAGCCATCAAGGGGGTCGAACAGCAACAAATACTCACCCTGGGGATAACGGTTGGGCACCTTGGAAATGGTTTCGAGCTCTTCACTGGCCATGGCTGCCAAATGACCGCCCCATTCGTTGGCATCAACCAAATGCTCGTTGGCAATGATGTCGAGCTTTTTTTGCACTTCGCCTTGCACGTTTTCGCTGGTGGCCGAGCCCAGCACACCAGCCAAAGCACCTTTGCTCACGGCCAAGCTGATGCCTTTGCAGGCACGTGCCACCACTTCAAGCAACAAACGCAATTGCGGTGGAATGACACCGTGCTCGTGTTCCATTTCAACCAAGTAGCGGGTCAACGAAATGCGCTTGGACATGACAGTCTCCAAATAATCAGAATAGGCGCAGGATAGGCCTTGAATATTGCTTCAATCTTGCATCAATGCGCGTGACACCACTTCTCGCACATCTTTGCTCAGATTCGATTTTTCAGCCACGCGGCGCACGGCTTCTTTGGCAGCTTCACGCCAAGGTGACGCCAATTGCGACCAACGGTCCATCGCCCGAGCCAATCGAGCCGCCACTTGCGGGTTGAAGGCGTCAATTTCAAGCACTTTGTCTGCCCACAACACGTAGCCCGCTGCATCGGCGCGGTGAAATGCTGCGGGGTTTCCTTGGCAATAGGTGGTCAACACGCTGCGTGCGCGATTGGGGTTCTTCAGGTTGAAATCGGGGTGATTGAGCAGGCGCTTTACGTCCGCCAACACATCGCCACCACGATCACAACGACCGGCTTGCAAGGCAAACCATTTGTCGATGACCAAATCATCGCCTTTGAACAATTGATGGAATCGGTCTAACGCAACTTGGGCTAGGTCGTGGTTGGCCTGAACCAGTGCGCTCAATGCACCTACCCGATCGGTCATCGACTGCGCATCTTTGAAACGCTGAAGCGCCTTGCCTGGCCAGACCACGTCGCCAGTGCGGCGAGCATCAAGAACCAAATAAGTCAAAGCCTGGTAGGCGAGTGCGCGTGTGCCGCTCGATTCGGCATCGGGTTGATAGCCGAGTGCCAAATCATGAGCAGCGAAGCAAGTCTCCCATTCCTCTTTCAATTCGCGTGCCAGTTGCTCTCGCAGCGACTCGCGCACCTCGTGAATGCGTTGTGGGTTCACCACAGACACTTGTTCCGACAAATAAGCCTCGCCAGGCAGCGTCAAGACCACGTCTTTGTAGGCGGCAGAAAGATACCGGTCATTCAAGAGTTGGCGCAGCGCCTTGATCACGGCAGGAGAAAAAGCGCCAGCTTCGTTGGTTTCAAGAGCGCGCAACACGGTATTGACCATCAGCTGTTGCGCCGCTTCCCAGCGGTTGAATGCATCGCTGTCGTGAGCCAATAGGTGCAGCCACTGTGCGTCACTTAACGGACCTTGCAATACAACAGGGGCGCTAAAGCCTCGCAATACAGAGGGCAGGGCGCCAGACGGGACTTGCTCGAACACAAATTGTTGCTCGACTTCAGTGAGCACCAACAAGGTTTCAGCCCCCTGGTTTTGACCATTGATGACGCAGTTCACCATCTCACCGTTGGCACCAACCAAACCACACAGCACAGGAATGACTTGTGGTTGCTTGTTGCTTTGTCCAACCGTATTCGGTGTGTGCTGACGCAGCGTCAGGGTCAGGGTTTGCTGAGCTTCGTTGTGCTCAAAGTTCCACTGCACACGAGGAGTTCCAGCCTGGCTATACCAACGCTTGAATGCATCCAGATGCTGTGTCAGCGCTGAGTTGGGGTTGGCATCGGCAATCGATTGAGCAAAATCGTCACAAGTCACGGCTTGGCCATCATGCCGATCGAAGTAGGTTTTCATGCCTGAGGCAAAGCCTTGGCGACCCACCAGGGTTTGCATCATGCGAACAACTTCAGCACCTTTTTCATACACAGTCAGGGTGTAGAAATTGTTGATTTCGTCGTACTGATCGGGACGCACCGGATGTGCCATGGGGCCTGCATCTTCCGCAAATTGGGCAGATCGCAAAACACGCACGTCTTCAATTCGCTTCACAGCCTTTGCCGATGCGCTACCCGCCATATCCATGCTGAATTCTTGGTCGCGAAATACCGTCAGACCTTCCTTGAGAGACAGTTGAAACCAATCACGGCACGTGATTCGGTTGCCAGTCCAGTTGTGAAAGTACTCGTGCGCAACCACAGATTCCACATTGGCAAAGTCAACATCAGTAGCAGTAGCAGGGCTGGCCAACACATATTTGGTGTTGAAAATGTTCAGGCCTTTGTTCTCCATCGCGCCCATGTTGAAGTCGCTGGTGGCCACAATCATGAAACGATCCAAATCGAGCGGCAACCCAAATCGCGCTTCGTCCCAAGCCACACTCGCCATCAAAGAATTCATGGCGTGTTCGGTTTTGTCAAGATCGCCAGGGCGTACATAAATCTGCAACAAGTGATCTTTGCCGCCAGCGCTTCGAATGCGCTGCTCGCGTGCCACCAAGCGGCCTGCCACCAGAGCAAACAAGTACGAAGGTTTTTTGTGGGGATCTTCCCAAACAGCATAGTGGCGTCCGTCTTCAAGCGGTCCGGACTCGATCAGGTTGCCGTTGGACAGCAATACAGGAAAAGCTTGCCGATCGGCACGAAGTGTGACCTTGTAACGAGCCATCACATCGGGACGGTCTAAAAAGTAAGTGATCCGCCTGAACCCTTGTGCTTCGCACTGAGTAAAAAACGTATCTGAACTCATGTACAGACCCATGAGCTGGGTGTTTTTAGAGGGGTTGCAGGTGGTGAAAATTTCAAGGTCGCACTCATCGGGCAACCCATCAAGCACTAGCTGTGAACCTTCCATGCGGAAAGAGCAACCAGCCCCGTTGACCAACACGCGAGCCAAATTCAAGTCCTCGCCATCTAAGCGAAGCACAGAATCGGCCACATCTGAATTGCGACGCAAGTGCATGCGATTGAGCACACGCGTTTTTTGAGGATCGAGATCAAATGTCAGATCAACAGTTTCAATCGACCAAGCTGGAGCTTGGTAATCATGGCGATAAATCGTCATCACACACCTTGTTTCAGAGAAGCTTCGATGAAGGCGTCTAGGTCGCCATCCAGCACTTTTTGGGTATTCGACATCTCGACGTTGGTTCGCAAGTCTTTGATGCGGCTTTGGTCGAGCACGTACGAGCGAATTTGATGTCCCCAACCTACATCGGTTTTGGAGTCTTCGAGTTTTTGTTGCGATTCCATGCGTTTGCGCATTTCAAAGTCGTACAACTTGGAGCGCAAACGTTGCCAGCACAGGTCGCGGTTGCTGTGCTGGCTTCGGCTGTCTTGAGCCTGCACCACAATGCCGGTGGGCATGTGGGTCATGCGCACCGCAGAGTCGGTTTTGTTGATGTGCTGACCACCGGCACCGCTGGCGCGGTATGTGTCTACGCGAACGTCGGCAGGGTTGATATCGATTTCAATCGAGTCATCGATTTCAGGATAAACAAACACCGACGCAAACGAGGTGTGGCGCCCACCAGATGAATCAAAGGGTGACTTGCGAACCAATCGATGCACGCCGGTTTCGGTGCGCAACAAGCCAAATGCGTACTCACCGTCGATTTTGATGGTGGCACTTTTAATGCCTGCGACGTCGCCAGCGGTTTCTTCTTCAACAGCAGCTTTAAATCCCTTGCGTTCGGCATAGCGCAGGTACTGACGCAACAACATGCTGGCCCAGTCGCACGCTTCGGTTCCGCCTGCACCCGCTTGAATGTCTAGGAAGCAGTTGCTGGGGTCGGCAGGGTTGTTGAACATACGACGGAACTCAAGCTGCTCAAGCAAGGTGACCAATTGCTGGACATCGGCTTCAATAGCCAGCAAGCCAGATTCGTCGTTTTCCTCACGTGACATGTCAAACAAGTCACGGTTGTCGCTTAATTCTGAATCGAGTTTTTTGATGACGCCCACAATGCCATCCAGCGACTTTTTTTCTTTGCCCAGTTCTTGGGCTCGCTTGGGGTCGTTCCAAACCGTGGGATCTTCTAAGGCCGAATCAACTTCGGTTAGACGCGATGCTTTGGCATCGTAGTCAAAGATACCTCCGTAAATCGGCCACACGCGTTTGCATGTCGGTAATTTTTAAAGACAGGGCGTTGATGCGTTCGATTTCCATGGGACAAACTTTTTCGTATGTATTCAAACCTTTGATTTTCGCATGTTCCTCATGGGACAATGGCGTTTATGAATACTTTTGTCGCACTCTTGTGGGTCATTGGCGCTTATGCCTTGGGGTCGTTGTCTTTTGCGGTCATCGTCAGCCGGCTGATGCGGCTGTCTGATCCGCGTACCTACGGCAGCAAAAACCCGGGCGCTACCAATGTATTGCGATCTGGCAGCAAGCTGGCCGCAATTTTGACCTTGGTGCTTGATGCACTCAAGGGTGCAGTGGCGATTGGGCTCATGCCTTTGGCAGGATTGGACCCTCAGTCAGCGTTGGCTGCTTGGGTGGGGTTGGCCGCATTTGTGGGGCATTTGTTCCCTGTCTTCTTTCATTTCAAAGGGGGCAAGGGTGTCGCCACTGCAGCAGGTGTGGTGTTGGCACTTAGCCTGCCATTGGGCTTAGCCACTTTGCTCACCTTTGTTTTGGTGTTGGCCGTTTGGCGTTACGTGTCGCTTGCCTCAATGGTGGCGGCTGCCTTGGCCCCGTTATGGCTCATGATCGGTAACGGCGACGCATGGCGTGTGCCTGGCGAATGGGCGCTGATGTTGCTGATCATGGCGGTGCTGCTGATTTGGCGCCACGCCGCCAACGTCAATCGACTGCTCGCCGGAACCGAGAGCAAACTCGGTTCATCCAAAAAGTAACTCAGTCTCTAAAATTGTTGAACGTCAGCGGCAGATCTTTCATTTCTGTTCGAATCAACGCCATGGCGGCCTGAAGGTCGTCACGTTTTGCGCCTGTCACTCGCACTGCATCACCCTGAATCGCTGCTTGCAACTTCATCTTGCTGTTTTTAATAGCTTGTTGAATTTTTTTGGCGTCTTCGCTAGAAATGCCTTCGCGCACCTTGGCGACTTGCTTGACCTTGTCACCCCCGATTTTTTCAACCTTGCCCATCTCTAAAAAGCGAACGTCGACGCTGCGCTTGGTGAGCTTGTTGCGCACAATCTCAGCGATTTGCTCCAGTTGAAAATCGGCGTCTCCCGTCAGGGTGATGTCTTGCTCTTTGATTTCAACTTGGGCGCTGGTGCCTTTGAAGTCAAACCGGGTAGCAATTTCACGCTGCACCTGATCGATGGCGTTGCGCACCTCTACCATGTTGGCTTCTAAAACGGTGTCAAAAGAGGGCATGAAAGAACTCCTGATGGTGCGACGAAAATGGGCCGAAACCTGGTTGAGCCGCAGGGGTGAGACAATCTTGGAATGTTAGTCGAGAAATTCGCATCCCTTCAACCTTACAACACCTTTGGCATTGCAGCGCGTGCCACTTGTTTGGCCACGGTCACTTCGCATGACGAAGTGGTTCAGTTGGCTGCCCAGGCCCAGCAAGAGCGGCTGCCCCTTTGGGTATTGGGGGGCGGAAGCAATGTGGTGCTGACCCGTGACCTCGATTTGTGCGTCATGCGCATGGCCATTCCAGGGATCCAATTGCTTGAAGAGACACATGACTCCTTCATCGTGGAAGCAGGGGCAGGTGTTGCCTGGCACGATCTGGTGAAGTGGACACTCGATCATGGTTACCCGGGGTTAGAAAACATGGCGCTGATTCCGGGTACGGTGGGGGCTGCCCCAGTGCAAAACATCGGTGCTTATGGCATGGAGTTGCAGCATCGTTTTCATTCTTTGACAGCGGTTGATTTGCGCACTTGCGATACCTTCAAGCTGAACGCGCAAGCATGTGCTTTTGGTTATCGTGATTCGGTTTTCAAACATGAGCCCTCGGCTTCTCTGCAAGGGCACGGCATGGGCCTCAAAGGTGTGGCGGCCATTACCACTGTGCGATTTCAACTTCCCAAGCAGTGGCGTCCCGAGCTTTCTTACCTCGATTTGCAACGAAAGATGGAACAAACAGGGATCACACAGCCATCGCCACAGCAAATATTCGATTGGGTGGTCGACATTCGATCGGCCAAGCTGCCCAATCCCCAAATGATTGGCAATGTGGGCAGTTTTTTCAAAAACCCAACGGTCAGTCCCGAACAGTGTCAAGACATCATTGCTCGTGATCCACACGTCGTTTACTACGACCTGGGCAATGGTCAATTCAAACTGGCAGCCGGTTGGCTCATCGATGCTTGCGGTTGGCGCGGAAAAACCATTGGGCGTGCAGGCGTCTACGATAAGCAAGCACTGGTGTTGGTGAACAGAGGCACGCCCCAAGACCCGGTCAGTGGCGCCGAAGTCATGACCTTGGCCCAAGCCATCCAAACCAGTGTGTACGAACGCTTTGGCATCAGGCTAGAACCTGAGCCCGAAGTTCTATAAAAAAAGCCCTCGTTAGAGGGCTTTTTAATGACACTTGAACGGTTGATCAATTCAGGTCAGTGAAGCTGCGCAGCTTGTCCGAACGACTGGGGTGTTTGAGCTTGCGCATCGCTTTCGATTCGATTTGACGAATGCGTTCGCGGGTGACATCGAACTGCTTGCCGACCTCTTCCAAGGTGTGGTCGGTCGACATCTCAATGCCAAAACGCATGCGCAAGACCTTGGCTTCGCGAGGCGTGAGCGAGTCGAGCACGTCGCGCACAATGTCACGCAAGCCAGCTTGCAACGCCGCATCGACTGGAGCCGTGTTGGCCGTGTCTTCGATGAAGTCGCCCAGGTGCGAATCATCATCGTCGCCAATGGGGGTTTCCATCGAAATCGGCTCTTTCGCAATCTTCATGATCTTGCGAATTTTGTCTTCCGGAATTTCCATCTTTTCCGCCAAGATGGTGGCATCGGGTTCAAAGCCAAACTCTTGCAAGTGCTGGCGTGAAATGCGGTTCATCTTGTTGATAGTTTCGATCATGTGCACCGGAATGCGAATGGTGCGAGCCTGATCGGCAATCGAGCGGGTAATGGCCTGGCGTATCCACCAGGTGGCATATGTCGAGAACTTGTAGCCGCGGCGGTATTCAAACTTGTCAACCGCTTTCATTAAACCGATGTTGCCTTCTTGAATCAAGTCAAGGAACTGCAGTCCACGGTTGGTGTATTTTTTCGCAATTGAAATCACCAAGCGCAAGTTCGCTTCGATCATTTCTTTCTTGGCATTGCGTGAGGCTACTTCACCAGCCACCATGCGCTTGTGTATGTCTTTCAGGTGATCCAGGGGGACCATCACGCTCGATTGCAAGGTGATCAGTTTGGACTGAATTTCTTGAATGGGGGGGATGTTGCGACCCAAAGCGGCCGACCAAGGTTTACCGGCGGCAGCCTCTTTTTCTACCCACTTCAAATTAAGCAAGTTCGCGGGATAAAACTGCTCAATGAAACGATCTTGCGGCATATGGCATTTGTCCACAATGATGCGACGCAAATGACGCTCTTGTTCCCTGACGGTAGCCACTTGGTTGCGCACTTCATCGCACAAAGCTTCAATGGTTTTGGCCGTGAAGCGGATGGTCATCAAGCGTTCGGTGATTTGTTTTTGAACCTTGAAGAAGGTGGGGGTGCCGTAGCCTTCTTTGGCGTAGGTCTTGCCCAGCTTGTCAAACGAATTGGCAATGTCGCCAAAACGAACCATGGCTTCCGACTTGAGTTGTTCCAGCAGCTTGGTCAATGCTTTGCTGTTACCGGCTCCATCGTCGTCGTCAAATTCGTCAAAATCTTCCTCGGCCACATAGTCGTCGTTTTCTTCGCTATCAGAGAAACCGTCAACCACCGTGTTGATGATGACCTTGCCTTCTTGAATTTCGTGCGCCATTTGGAGCACTTTGTTGATGATGGCAGGCGACTCAGAAATGGCAGCCATCATCTCGGTCAGGCCGCCTTCAATGCGTTTGGCAATTTCGATTTCGCCTTCGCGCGTCAGCAATTCAACAGTACCCATTTCACGCATGTACATGCGCACGGGGTCGGTCGTGCGACCAAACTCGCTGTCCACCGTTGACAGCGCGTCTTCGGCTTCGGCTTCGGCCTCTTCTTCAGAAGTTGCACTGCCACCTGTGTTGTTGAGCAACAGCGTTTCGGCATCGGGAGTTTGTTCGTAGACGGCAACGCCCATGTCGTTGAGCAGCGAATACACCACTTCTTGTGTTTCGGCCTCAACCAACTTGTCAGGCAAGTGGTCGTTGATTTCGCTGTGGGTCAAATAGCCACGGGTTTTGCCGAGTTTGATCAGGGCTTTGAGGGCATTTCGACGGTTTTGAGCTTCTTCTTCTGAAAGCACCGTCTCATCTAGGCCAAATTCTTTCATCAAGGCGCGTTCTTTGGCCTTGCTGATTTTCATGCGCAGAGGCTTGACCTTCTCTACCGCAGCCGCTTCTACCTCAGGCTCTTCAGCCAGCTCTTCAATTTCACTCAAATCCAAGTCTTCTGTCACGACCTCGGTTTTGCTTTTGCGTCCACGCTTGGCTGCTGGTTTTTCTTTGGCTACAGGCGCGGCAGGTTTGGAAACGGGTTTAACGGCAGCTGTTTTGCCTGCAGATTTGGGCGTAGCTTTAGCAGCGGGCTTCTCAGCAGTTTTTACGGCTGGTTTAGCAGCGGCCGATTTTTTGGCGGGAGTCGATTTGGCGGTCACAGTGGATTTTTTTGGAGCAGTCTTAGCAGCTGGTTTGGCCGAGGCCTTGGTTGCAACTTTGGCAACGGGCTTGACGGCCTTTTTGGCTGGTACAGGTTTGGCTGGAGTTTTCTTCGCAGGCATATTCGAACCTCTTGAAAGGAACAATCAAAAGCAGTCTCAAATGAGATTGGCAAATAGCTCAGCGAAGGAGGGCGAACATTTGGAATGCAGTCCTTGCGGATTTGGGCCGGGCATTGCGCCGATTGCCTAAAAGGCGGATGGCCACACCGGAGGTGCTGCTGTCGCACTGAGCGAAATTGGATTATACCTTTGGTTGCAAAAAATTATCTTTGCGGGGAGTTGTTCGCAAGTTCGCTTGATACAGCAGGCTTCTCGCCAGTAGGCTTGAGCATGGCCATCAGCTGAGGCAAAACAGCCTTGGTAGCCAAGTATCCAGCCTGAATGGCTTTCTCGCGAGCAGCAAAGTCGGTGCCACTGATGCCCTGTAACTGAGGCGTGATGACCCAGTCTGCCTGAGGGAGCGACCACGTATTGATGCTTTGACCCATGATGGCAAATGTTTGCAACAACAAACGAAGAATGTCTGGTGGAGATTCGCTGCTTGGGGGGCTGGAAATATTAACGGCGATGACTTTGTCGACCCCCATGCGTTTGGTTTGCAAAACCGGCACCGGTGCAGCCAGTCCTCCATCGACATACTCACGGGTGCCAATTTTGACTGGCGAAAAAACCCCTGGAACGGCACTGCAGTGCGCGCCAGCAGTGCCAGCGTCGCCGCGCTCAAACACAATGGGCAAGCCAGAACCCAGGTCGGTAGATACCACCCCCATGCGAATAGGCAATTCTTCTAACGTTTTCCCTTTGATTTGTTCATTGACGTATTTGGCCAAAGCTTCTCCGCGCAAAAACGCACGGTTGCCAAAAGGCAGGGTCCAGTCCGTTAAGGTGTCTTCATCCAGTTGGGTTGCCAGTTGGCGCAGTTGGGCCGCGCTCTTGCCACTGGCATACAAAACGCCTACCACGCTGCCGGCCGAAGTACCCACAATCGCATGGGGTTTGAGGCCAGCTTCTTCAAGCGCTTGAATCACCCCCACATGGGCAAATCCTCGTGCAGCCCCACCTCCCAAAGCCAAGCCCCAGCGGATGGGTTCGGCGGGGGGCGCAGGAGCTGGCTCAGGCAGGGTGCTGCAAGCAGATAGCAAGGCCGAAATCAACAGGCCGACGATCCAGTGTGAGGATTTGGTGAGTTTCATCAAAGCAAGGGCAAAGGTTGGGACACAATGGAGGGATGGCGATTCCTCAGGCGTTTATACAAGACCTTCTCAGTCGCGTTGACATTGTCGACGTGGTGGGACGTCATGTCACGCTCAAAAAAGGGGGCGCAAACTTCATGGGGCTTTGCCCGTTTCATGGCGAAAAGTCGCCTTCGTTCACCGTCAGTCCAAGCAAACAGTTCTACCACTGTTTTGGGTGTGGCAAAAATGGCAACGCCATTGGTTTTCTGATGGACCATTTGGGTTCGGGCTTTGTTGAAACGGTTCGCGATTTGGCGGCGCAAGTGGGCATGACTGTCCCAGAAGAAGACATTTCTCCAGCTCAAAAAGCCCAAATGGCCCAGCAGCGCGAACAAGAGCAGTCGCTCACTCAGTTGTTGGGCGATGTGGCCAATCAATACCAGCAATGCTTGCGAGGCGAAAGCAAAGCGGTTGAGTACCTTAAAAAGCGAGGTCTTACTGGGCAAGTGGCCAAGCGATTTGGCTTGGGGTATGCGCCTTCTGGGTGGCGCTATTTGGCCTCGGTGTTTCCAGATTATCAGCATGCCAAGTGGGTCGAGTCGGGGCTGGTGATTCAGTCTGATGACGAGGGCGATTCAGCCGAGAGCAAGCGTTACGACCGTTTTCGCGATCGCATCATGTTTCCCATACGAAACATCAAGGGACAGGTGATTGGCTTTGGTGGTCGGGTACTCGATCAAGGTGAACCCAAGTACCTCAACTCCCCCGAAACCCCGGTGTTTCACAAAGGCAAAGAGCTGTATGGCTTGTTTGAGGCAGCGGCTGCTGTGCGGGCCAAGGGCTATGCTTTGGTCACCGAGGGGTACATGGATGTGGTGGCCTTGGCTCAACATGGGTTTGAAAATGCCGTCGCCACATTGGGTACCGCATGCACACCAGATCATGTTCGAACGCTGGTACGAGTGACTTCGCAGGTGGTCTTTGCATTTGATGGTGACGCTGCAGGCCTGCGTGCTGCACACAAAGCCATGATGGCTTCCTTGCCTCACGCCAACGACACGCGATCGTTTCGGTTCTTGTTTTTGCCTAACCCACACGACCCCGATTCGTACATTCGAGAATTTGGTTCTGACGATTTTGAAGAAAAAGTCACCAAGGCCACGCCTTTAAGCCGTTACTTTTTAGACAGCGTCTCC
Source organism: Pseudomonadota bacterium (assembly GCA_041170945.1). Lineage (GTDB taxonomy): Bacteria > Pseudomonadota > Gammaproteobacteria > Burkholderiales > Burkholderiaceae_C > RS62. The sequence goes on along the minus strand of JBEDMU010000044.1, from coordinate 10,711 downwards.
CAAGGTCAAGATCTCAATACCTCTGAGGGCCGAGCCCGCGCCCTGCACACCGCGCGTGAGGGCTGGAGTTTGCTACCCGAGAGTGCGTTCAAGCTCCAGTTGTTGCACGATTTGGCCGCTTTAACCCAACTGGGTACGCACGAAATTTTGGATATTTGGGGCATTCAGCAGCGCCAATCAGCCGCTCCTGTTCGTCTCTCAACGAAGCAGTCGGTCGCAACAAGCAAGCCCAGCGCAGCAGCAAGCGCTTATTCTGCAGTTCGTGCTGCATCAAAGCCCCTTGCTCGAAGTACCCGCTCAGGTCTGCGTCAGCGAGAAGACCACGTCATGCGCTGGATCTTGGCATTTCCGCAGGCTTGGCAATGGCTTGACGATGAGTTGCATGAGTTGTTGTGCCATCTGCCTGATCCGCACGGCTCATTTTTCAAATGGTTCGATCGTCGCTGGCACGAGGTGGGACCTCAACCATGGGCGGTCATTGAGCAAGTCCTTCAGGCTACCGAGTTCGCCAGCTTGGCTCAGCAACTCATGCAGTGGCATTTCAGTACCCCGGTGTCAGCTGCTTCAACCGAGACCGATGCTCGCGATGAATTGTTGCAGCACACGGCCCGTATGTTGCGTGATTCTTTGCAGGCTCAACAAACCCTGTTGATCCAACAAGTCGCCGAAGGCGACGAGGGCGCACGCCAAACCTATCAAGTGCTAGAGCAACGCATCCGTCAGCTCAAGTAACAACGCTTGGGGTACATGCCAGTAAACCCCACGGGGTACAATCCCAAGTTCACTTCATTTCTAACCCTGCCCCTTCATAGGGGGAGTCTTAAACCCTGGACAGGAACCATGTCTGATTTAAGTCTTCAGCTCCAGCAGGCCAAAAGCCAACTGCCCGTAACCAGCTACTTTGACGAGGCGCTTTTCCAGCAGGAAATGCGACTGATCTTCGATGGCGGTCCTCGCTATGTTGGCAACCGACAGTCGGTGCCCGAACCTGGCGATTACATGTCTCTCGAACACGAGGGACATGGTCGCGCCCTGGTTCACACTTCAGAGGGTATTCAACTCATTTCAAATGTGTGTCGTCACCGCCAGGCCGTCATGCTGAAGGGGCGCGGTAACTTGCACACGCAGGGCAAGGGTCACGGCAATGGTGACATCATTTGCCCGTTGCACCGCTGGACCTATGCAGCCAATGGCTTGCTCAAAGGGGCTCCACACTTTGCTCAAGATCCTTGTCTCGATCTCAAACGCTATCCGCTGCGTGAATGGAACGGATTGTTATTTGAAGACAATGGTCGCGATGTGTTGGCCGATTTGGCCAGCATGGGTCCTGCAAGTCAGCTCAATTTTGACGGTTATGTGCTTGACCACGTTGAAATGCATACCTGCAACTACAACTGGAAAACCTTTATCGAGGTTTACCTCGAGGATTACCACGTTGAGCCCTTTCATCCAGGCCTCGGTAACTTCGTGACCTGTAGCGATCTCAAATGGGAGTTCAAGCCCGAATATTCAGTGCAAACTGTTGGCGTGACGTCTCTGCAAAAAGTGGGCAGTCCGGTTTATCAGCGTTGGCATGAAGCGCTCATGGCTTATCGACAAGGCGAACTGCCTGAACAAGGGGCCATTTGGCTCACCTATTACCCGCACATCATGGTCGAGTGGTATCCGCATGTGCTCACCGTCTCTACATTGCACCCCATCAGCGTGAATCAAACCATGAATGTGGTGGAGTTCTATTACCCTGAAGACATTGCAACCTTCGAACGCGATTTTGTGCAAGCACAACGTGCAGCGTACATGGAAACGGCCATCGAAGACGATGAAATTGGCGAACGCATGGATGAGGGAAGAAAAGCCTTGATGCAACGCGGAGACAATGAAGTAGGGCCATACCAAAGCCCTATGGAAGACGGGATGCAACACTTCCATGAGTGGTATCGAGGCAAAATGGGGGCATATTTCACCGATTGAAGCCCGAACCCATGAAAAAATCTAATCCCCACGATTCATCAATGGCGCCTACCTCTACTAGCTATGAAGCTGCTTTGGCTGAGCTGGATGGCTTGGTCAAGCGCATGGAATCGGGTCAATTGCCGCTTGATGAGATGCTCATTCAGCACCGCCGGGGTATTGAGTTGCTGGCTTATTGCCAAGAAAAATTACAAGCCCTTGACGAGCAAATTCAAGTTTTCGACGCCGGGCAACGCAAACCATTTGATGTTTCTTCAGGTCAAGCATGACAACCCAACCTCAAACCGATTGGGCTGAATGGTCGGCTCAGCAATGCCAAGACATTGAACGGGTACTTGAAAAGTGGTTGCCCGAAAACCTACCTGGCGGTTTGGGGCCTGCCATGCAACATGCGGTTTTGCAGGGGGGCAAGCGTCTGCGTCCTTTGCTGTGCTTGGCCACCTATCAAGCTTTTCAACCTGTTCACGCACAAGTCCCAGGTACTGCAGCAGCCAGTGTTCAGGTGGCAGCGTCACTTGAAATGATTCATGCTTATTCGTTGGTGCACGATGACATGCCCAGCATGGACAACGATGTGCTGCGCCGTGGCAAGCCCACCGTTCATGTCCAATTTGGTGAAGCAGTTGCCTTGTTGGTGGGCGATGCGCTGCAAACGCGAGCTTTTGAGATGTTGGCTTCCCCCATCGTGCAACAGGCTTTTCCCACGGTCACTGCTTCGTTAGTGTTCCAGTTGGCCCAAGCCAGTGGTGCTGAAGGCATGTGTGGAGGGCAGGCGGTTGACTTGTTGCATGTGGCCAAACGCATGTCGCAGTCCGATTTGGAGTCCATGCACGCGCTTAAAACAGGGGCGCTGTTGCGCGCTGCCGTGGTCATGGGCGGTCTCATGGCAAAGGCTTCCCAAGAGCAGCAAGAGTGGCTTGGGATTTTTGGTGCGCGTTTGGGTTTGGCCTTTCAAGTGGTTGACGATATTCTGGATGCCACCGCCACTACCGCAACCTTGGGAAAAACTGCTGGCAAAGACGCTGCTTGCGATAAGCCCACTTATGTTTCTTTGATGGGTATCAAACCGGCCCAGCAATACGCGAATGATTTGCTTGTCGAGCTCACAAGCCTGCTTGACAATGCACCTTTTGACTCAACGGCACGATTGCGACAAATTGCTGGTTGGGTCACTCAACGCACTTTTTAAACCATGAACGCGTCCACAGACAGCATCCATCAAGCCTTGCTCGCAACCATCGATAGCCCAGATCAGTTGCGTCAACTCGAACGCCATCAATTGCGTGGCTTGGCTGCTGAATTGCGAGAGTTTGTATTGAACAGTGTCTCCCAAACCGGAGGACATCTGAGCTCAAATTTGGGTACGGTCGAGTTGACGGTGGCTCTGCATTACGTGTTCGACACGCCTTACGACCGCATCGTCTGGGACGTCGGTCATCAAACATACCCGCACAAAATTTTGACTGGTCGGCGCAACCGAATGAACACCCTGCGCCAACGCCATGGCATCAGTGGCTTTCCGGTGCGCACCGAGAGCCCTTACGATTCGTTTGGCACAGCGCATTCGTCTACCTCGATTTCTGCGGCGCTTGGCATGGCCATGGCGGCTCGTCTTCAAGGCGAAGATCGGCGATGTGTGGCGGTTATTGGCGATGGCGCCATGACAGCCGGCATGGCTTTCGAGGCGCTTAATCATGGTGGGGTTGAAGACTGTAATTTGTTGGTCATTCTCAATGACAACGACATGTCCATTTCGCCACCGGTTGGGGCGCTCAATCGTTATTTGGCACAGTTGCTCAGCGGTCAGTTTTACGCGGCCACCAAAGACGCTGGGCGCAAGGTGCTGTCCAAAGTTCCTCCATTGCTTGAATTTGCCAGACGATTTGAAGAACACACCAAGGGCATGATCATCCCGGCCACGTTGTTCGAAAAATTTGGTTTCAACTACATCGGGCCCATTGATGGTCACGATCTGGATGCGCTGATTCCCACGCTAGAAAACCTCAAGCACCTCAAAGGTCCCCAGTTCTTGCATGTGGTCACCAAAAAGGGCCAAGGCTATAAGCTGGCCGAAGCCGACCCAGTGGCTTATCACGGTCCCAGTAAATTCGATCCGGCTGTGGGCTTGCAAAAGCCCGCCACACAACCCAAGCCAACGTTCTCGCAAGTGTTTGGGCAGTGGCTGTGTGACATGGCGCAATCTGATTCTCGCTTGGTGGGCATCACCCCGGCCATGCGCGAAGGTTCAGGTATGGTCGAGTTCCATCAGCGCTTTCCTGAGCGTTACGTAGATGTTGGCATTGCTGAACAGCACGCGGTGACTCTGGCCGCAGGCATGGCCTGTGAAGGCATGCGACCGGTGGTGGCCATCTATTCCACCTTCTTGCAGCGTGGCTACGATCAGGTCATCCACGATGTGGCTCTACAAAATTTGCCGGTTGTGTTTGCAGTGGACCGAGCCGGCTTGGTGGGTGCCGATGGTGCCACTCACGCCGGCGCCTACGACATGGCGTTCATGCGCTGCATTCCCAACCTCATGGTGGCGTGTCCTTCCGATGAACGCGAAGCTCGCTTGCTTTTGAGTACAGCATTTCATGCCAATGGACCTGTAGCGGTTCGTTATCCTCGCGGCTCTGGCACTGGGGTTGATGCTGGTCACAGTCTCGAGAGCGTGGCCATCGGCAAAGGCGTCATTCAACGCCAAGGGCAGGGCGTGGCGATTTTGGCTTTTGGTCCCTTGTTGCACGAAGCTCTTAAGGCTGCCGAACCATGCAACGCCACCGTCGTTGACATGCGTTGGGTCAAACCCATCGACCGTGAGTTGATTCTTGATTTGGCGCGTACCCACAAGGCTTTTGTCACCATAGAAGACAGTTGCATCCAGGGGGGCGCAGGTTCTGCGGTACTGGAGTGTTTGCAAGACGCAGGCCTGCCTCACCCCGTCAAGCGCTTGGGGTTGCCCGATTCTTTTTTAGAGCAGGGCGATGTTGGCCAGTGGCACGAAGAATTGGGCTTACACGCCAATGGCATTCTGGATGCCGTGAATCCATTTCTTTGATTGGGTGCAAATCTATTCAGGGTATTCCCTGAATGAAGGCTGAAAATGAGCGAACGATCGTTCAGGTGCATACAATGTTCGTCTAAGACAAGTGCTTTTGGTATTTGTTGATTCCATATCACCATTCAAGGAGATTCACATGGACCGTCGTTCCGTTATCAAACATGCAGGTTTGGCTGGCGTTTTGGCTGCTGGCGTTGCTCCTGCTGTCCACGCGCAAGCTGCCATTCGTTGGCGCTTGGCTTCTAGCTTCCCCAAGTCGCTTGACACCATTTTTGGCGCAGCCGATGTGTTCTCCAAGTCCATCAAAGAAATGTCGGGTGGTAAGTTTGAAATTTCAGTTCATGCTGCCGGTGAACTCATGCCCGCTTTTGGCAACCTTGACGGCGTGCAGCAGGGTACCGTTGAAATGGCCCACACAGCTGCCTATTATTTCTACGGCAAAGACCCCACCTTCTCGTTGGATGCTGCGATTCCTTTTGGTTTCAACTCACGTCAGCTCAACGCGTGGATGTACGAAGGCAATGGTTTGAAACTCATGCGTGAGTTCTACGCCAACTACAACGTGGTCAACTTCCCCATGGGCAACACCGGCACTCAAATGGGTGGCTGGTTCCGCAAGCCCATCAAGTCGGTCAAAGACATCAAGGGCTTGAAAATGCGTATTGCTGGTTTTGCTGGCAAGATTCTTGAAAGTTTGGGTGGTGTCCCCCAACAGTTGCCTGGCGGTGAAATTTACCAAGCCCTTGAAAAAGGCACCATCGATGCAGCTGAGTGGGTGGGTCCTTATGACGATTTCAAACTGGGCTTTTACAAGGTAGCCCCCTACTACCATTACCCCGCTTGGTGGGAAGGTGGTCCCCAGTTGTCGCTGTATGTCAACAACAAAGCATTCAACGGTTTGCCCAAAGAGTATCAGGCCATGATCACCGCAGCAGCTTCGCATGCCCACGTGAACATGCAAGCCATGTACGATGCCCGCAACCCTGGAGCTATCAAGCAGTTGGTAGCCAACAAAACCAAATTGGTTGAGTTCCCCAAAGACTTCATGGATGCCGCATTCAAGTCTTCGCAGCAAATTTATGCTGATCTGAAGAAGACCAATCCTGCATGGAACAAGATTTACAGCGACTTTGAAAACTTCCGTCGCGATCAAAACCTGTGGTTCCGCTTTACCGAAGCACGCTTCGACAGCTTCATGCAACGCGCTAAGCTGTAAAAACTGCATAGGCTTCAAAATGTGAAAGAATACGAGCCCCGCCTGTGCGGGGCTCGTTTTATGTTTGGTATGGGTTATTTATGAATACTTGGCTTTCTTTTTCCCGCGCCATTGATCGTCTCAACCACTGGGTGGGCAAAGCCAGTTTGTGGTTGATTTTGGCAACCACCCTCATCAGCGCGGCCAATGCGATTGTTCGCAAGGTATTCAACTTCAGTTCCAACGCCTACCTTGAAATTCAGTGGTATTTGTTCGCCGCCGTGTTTTTGTTGGCGGCTGGCTATGTGTTCATGCACAACGCCCATGTTCGCATCGACTCGCTTAGCTCCAAATTCAGCCCAAAAACTCGCAACTGGATCGATGTTGTGGGCATCTCGGTGGTGTTATTGCCGTTTTGTTTGCTCATGGTGATTCTCAGTTGGCCCTTGTTTGTACAGGCATACGTGTCGGGTGAGTTGTCATCCAACGCTGGGGGGCTGATTCGTTGGCCAGCTTATTTCCTCATGCCAGCCGGTTTTAGCTTGTTGGGTTTGCAAGGGGTATCTGAGTTAATCAAGCGCGTTGCTTATTTGCGTGGTCAAGGGCCCGACGTGCTGGCTCATCACCATGACGCGGCTGAGTCTTTGGTTGCTTCCGACGTCCGCGGAGATGCGTCATGATCGAACTGCTGCAAGCCAATTTTGTCCCCATCATGTTTGTGGGTCTTTTGGTCCTGTTATTGACAGGTTTTCCTGTGGCCTTCGCGTTGGCTGCAACGGGTCTGGGTTTTGGTTTCTTGGGTATGGAAATTGGTTTATTTCCAGAGGCTCTTTTTCAAGCGCTGCCCCTGCGTGTCTTTGGCATCATGCAAAACGACACGTTGCTCGCCATTCCGTTTTTTACCCTCATGGGCATCATTCTTGAAAAAAGCGGAATGGCCGAAGAGTTGCTTGAAACGGTAGGTCAGGTGTTTGGTCCGTTGCGTGGCGGCTTGGCTGTTGCCGTGGTGGTGGTGGGGGCCTTGTTGGCAGCTACTACTGGCGTTGTCGCGGCAGCTGTGATTTCCATGGGCTTGATTTCGCTGCCCATCATGCTGCGCTACGGTTACCACCGTGCCATTGCCACCGGCACCATTACCGCCTCAGGTACGTTGGCACAAGCCATTCCGCCTTCACTGGTATTGATTGTGTTGGCCGATCAGTTGGGTAAGTCTGTGGGTGATATGTATGCTGGCGGCATCATTCCAGGTTTGATGTTGGTGGGCTTGTATTTGCTCTTCATTGTGGGGGTGGCCATCATCAAGCCTCATTGGGTGCCTGCGCTGCCAGTCGAAGCACGAATATATGTTGAACCCAATGGTGCCAGTGGGCATCGATCGCTGGGCATTTTGTTGCTGGTTTGTGCAGCTGCAGGGTATGCATGGTCTACCGTTCACGAAACTTATTTCAATGCATGGCTCGAACGCAGCACACCCGCTCCAGGTGATGAAACCCTGATTGTGTCTGTTGCATTGGCAGCCTTCTTGGCGTTGTCATTGGCCATCCTTAACCATTTGCTTCGCTTGCGGTTGCTGTCTCGTTTGTGTGAACAAGTCACCTTTGTATTGATTCCCCCATTGATTCTGATTTTCTTGGTGTTGGGAACCATTTTCTTGGGGGTTGCCACCCCCACAGAGGGTGGAGCCATGGGCGCAGTTGGGGCCATGATCATGGCAGGTGCTCGTGGGCGGTTGAAGTCGCGCACCCTTCTTGACGCCATGGAGGGTGCTACTCGTTTGTCGGTGTTCGTGTTGTTTATTCTGATCGGTTCAACCGTGTTCAGCTTTACCTTCAACGCCGCCGATGGCCATATTTGGGTCGAGCATTTGTTTGACAACATGCCCGGTGGTCAAATGGGTTTCTTGATATTGGTAAACATCCTGGTGTTTGTATTAGGGATGTTTATCGACTTCTTCGAAATCGCCTTCATCGTCGTACCGTTGTTGGCACCAGTCGCCGAAAAACTGGGCATCGATTTGGTGTGGTTTGGCATCATTTTGGCCATGAATTTGCAGACCTCATTCCTGACCCCGCCATTTGGTTTTGCGTTGTTTTATTTGCGCAGCGTGGCTGCTCGCAAAGACTACAACGACCCAGTCACGCAACAACGCATCTCGGCTGTGACCACTGGTCAAATTTATCAAGGCTCCATTGCCTTCATCTTTTTGCAGTTGATCATGGTGGGTACCCTCATGTTGTTCCCTGGCTTGGTCACCGACAACATTGACAAAGCTGTTGCAGTCGATGAAACAACCGTGATGGACATGCTTGAGTCGCAGTCCATGAGTGATGGTTCAGAGGCCAACCCCCTTGAGGCGGGTGCGCTGCCTTCCGAAGATGCCCCAGCTGATGGCATCGGGGGTGTAGCAGCACCGGTTGAAGAAGAGGTCGAAGAAGACCCAGCCGCCGCCCTCTTGGAAAGCATGAAAAAAGGCAAATAAACAAATGAAAGTCGAACTGCGTATTCTCGATGAGCGATTGCGTGCCAATATGCCTGCTTACGCCACGCCTGGAAGTGCAGGGTTGGATTTGCGTGCTTGCTTGCAAGAGCCGCTAACGCTTGAGCCCAATGCTTGGCAATTGGTGCCTACCGGAATGGCGATTCATTTGGCTGATCCGGGTTATGCCGCCATCATCCTCCCTCGCTCGGGCTTGGGTCACAAACACGGGATCGTGTTGGGCAATTTGGTTGGATTGATCGACAGCGATTACCAAGGCGAGCTCATGGTCAGTGCTTGGAATCGAAGTTCATCGGCCTATACCTTGCAGCCCATGGAACGCTTGGCACAGCTGATGGTGGTGCCCGTGGTGCAACCCCAATTTGTTGAGGTGAGCGCTTTTACACAAGGCTCAGAGCGCGGTAGCGGAGGATACGGCTCGACCGGCAAGCAGTAACGTCAAGCCAATTTGAAAAAACCAACCCCAGCACTCTGAGCGTCAATTTCTTTGGGCAGTGCGGGTCTTACCGATTGAACGTCAAATTTCACTCGGATCGCCATGCCAGCCAAAGGATGGTTACCATCCAAAATCACATGTTCGTCGTAAACGTCGGTGACGTGCCAAAAGCCGCTGACAGGGTTTTCATGTTGAGCTTTGCAACCGGCGGGCAAATGTTCAAAAATCATGCCTGCTTCAGTTTCTTGAGGAAATCGATCGCGGGCTTCGAGCACGATTTGTGTCTCGTCAAAGTCACCAAAGGCATCTTGGGGTTCTAATTGCAACCAAACCGTGTCACCCGCTTGTTTGCCCATCAGACCTTCTTCGATTTTGGGCAGCAAGTCTTGTCCACCCACCAAAAATTCAGTGGGGTCGCTCGATTGATCGAGGACTTGCCCCAAAGTGTCTTGCAAAGACCAAAGCACTGAAACCACAGTCATTTTTTCTATATTCATCTCGAGATTGTCCCATGACTTCTACTTCATCTCATGCCAAGCGTGTCACTCGTGCCAAACTGCCCACCAAAGAGTCAGCTCTAGGCCTCAACAAATTGGAGATGTTGGGGGACATGAGTTCCGAACAATTCATGAAAAAATATTGGCAGAAAAAGCCAGTCTGCATACGGGCGGCATTTACGGGCAACGGCGGTTGGCCCTCTCGTCAAGAGCTCATGGAATTGGCAGAACGCGAAGATGTGGAGTCGCGATTGGTCAGTTCATTTGATGGCAAATGGAAGCTCAAGCATGGTCCATTGCCCCGCAAATCATTGCCTGCCCTCAAACGCAGCCATTGGACCTTTTTGGTTCAGGGGGTGAATTTGCACCATCAAGGCGCCTACGAACTGATGCAACAGTTTCGTTTTATTCCAGATGCACGCCTAGACGATGTCATGATTTCTTGGGCCACCGATCAGGGTGGAGTAGGCCCGCATTTCGACAGCTATGACGTGTTTTTGATCCAAGCCACCGGCCAGCGCTTGTGGCGAATAGGGCGTCAGAAGGGAGATCGTTCGTTGGTACCCGGGTTGCCCGTGCGTATCTTGGCCCACTTTGAGCCCGAAGAAGAGATGCTGCTAGAGCCTGGTGACATGCTGTACTTGCCGCCCGGTTGGGCTCATGATGGCGTGGCTGTAGGGGATGACTGCATGACGGTCTCTGTTGGCTTTCGAGTGCCCAAGCGCGCGGATGTTGCGACTGAATTGGCAGGACGAATGGCCGACGCATATGAAGACGACACGTTGTATCGTGATCCTCAACAACAAGCCACCCAAGAGCCTTCTCGTATCCCCGATGAACTGATCGAGTTTGCGCATGAATCATTGTTGCGAATGGCTACCGACACCGACTCGATGATGTGTGCATTGGGAGAGTGGCTGACCGAGCCCAAACCTCAGGTATGGTTTGAAGGCAGGGGTGGGAGCATGGGCGTTGGGGCTGTTGAGCTCGATCCCAAGACCAATATGCAGTACAGCAGTCCCTGGGTGTTTATCAATGGAGAGTCTTTTGAAGC
>JBEDMU010000043.1:0-39162 GCA_041170945.1 Pseudomonadota bacterium | reverse complement strand
TCAAAAGGCCAAAGAACAAAAACGGGCGCAAGAAGAGGCCGAGAAGAAAAAGCAAGCAGCTGAAAAGCGCAAACAAGAAGAAAAAGCCAAGGCTGAACAACAACGCAAAGAAAAGCTGGCCAAAGCAGAGGCAGAACGCAAGAAAAAAGCCGAAGCACAAGAAAAGAAAGAGCAAGCGGTACGCGACCAGGCAGCCAAAGAACAGGCTGCTCGTTTGAATCAACTCACCAAAACGTTGCCCAGCGCCGCCGTGCGCAATGGCAACGGCAGCGCCGCTCAATCAAGCGGTCCATCGGCTGGTTACGGTGGATTGGTTGTCGCCAAAATCAGGCCCAACATCATTTACACCGACAACGGACCTGGTAATCCATCCGCGGTGGTTGAGGTACGAGCGGCTTCAAACGGTCTGATCACGGGCAAACGGCTGGTCAAATCCAGTGGGGTGCCCGCATGGGATCAAGCGGTCATGCGCGCCATCGACCGCACAAGCAGCTTGCCCAAAGACAAAGATGGCTCTGTGCCAACCAGTTTGGAAATCGTGTTCGAACGAAACAACTGAAGATTTCGGCGTATTTACAGAGCCGACACACATTTTTCGGTCATTGTGGGTATGCTTGGCATTTTGATGCACACCCTTATTGAAGCAGGTTGAACTCCTATGGCCTCAACGCCTTTTGCCCACCTCGTCAGTTTCTGTCGCCCAGCCACCCCTGTACTCGTCGCAGTTCTGGCATTGACACAAGGTGCACTTGCGCAAACTTCTGCCCCAGCACCCACTGCTGCATCGCAAGCCAGCGGCCCTGCCCCCTCAGCACAAGTGCCTGCCTCAGGCGCGACACCTGCTGGCGCACGACCCGCCGGACCCGGGGGTCAAATGGCTGCCGTTACTGTGGTGGAAGCAAAGGCACAAGCGGTTCCCATGAAATACGAGGCATCTGGCCTGACCCAGGCCATTGATTCGGTGGTCATCCGTCCACAGGTCAACGCCATCATCGAGCGAATCGTCGTCAACGAGGGGCAAAGCGTGGCCAAAGGCGATGTGCTGTTTGTGCTCGACAGTCGAGTGGCCCAAGCCGACTTGGCCAAAATGAAAGCCCAAGCAGCCAAATCCAAGGCCACTTTGGCCGATATCCAACGTCAGCTCAAACGATCAGAAGAATTATTCGCCCAGCAATTTGTTTCTCAAGGCGCGCTCGACACCCTCAAAGCACAAATGACTGCCCAAGAAGCGCAAGTGGCTGCCGACGAAGCAGCCGCAGCGTCTTCTGAGGTTCAACTGGGCTACTACCAAATACGAGCTCCCTTTCCGGGTCGAGTGGGCTCTATTGATGTCAGCGCAGGTACCTTGGTGAGCACCGGTTCATCAGGCACTGCGTTGCTCACGCTGACCCGCTTTGACCCCATGGAAGTGCAGTTTCGCATGCCCGAAACCCTGTTGCCCCGCATCCTAAAAGCGGGCGTTGGCGCACCTGTCACCATCAAAATTCAGGGCCCTGCAGGAGACCCCATCGCCCCAATGCAAGGCAAGGTCACCCTCATCGACAATCAAGTCGACTCGGCCACGGGCAGCATCCTCATCAAGGCCACCTTCAGCAACTCCAGCAAAGCGGGCGCAGGCAAAGCCGCTTGGCCCGGACAAATGGCATTTGTGACCTTGCAAGCCGGCACTGCCAAAGACGTGTTTGTCATTCCACAAGCTTCGCTCAATATCCAAGGCGAGAAGCGTTCGGTGTTTGTGGTGGGTCCCGAAAACAAGGCTGTCGTCAAGCCTGTGCGCGTTCAACAAACGCTAGGCGAGCAAGTGGCCGTGAGCGGCCTCAATGAAGGCGATCAAGTGGTGGTGATGGGTCGCAACAATGTGCGCCCCGGCATGCCTGTGCGTGTCGTGCGCGCCCCAGGTCAACCTCAGTAAGCAGGTTCCGTGATGCGATTGACTGATTTATTCATTCGCCGTCCTGTCATGACGGTATTGCTCAACGTCGCCATGCTGGGCGTGGGTTTGTCTGTGATGAAGCAAATCCCCGTATCGGCTCTGCCCAGCTACGAAACCCCCACCATTACGGTATCGGCTCGCTTAAACGGCGCCAGCGCACGCACCATGGCCGACTCGGTGGCCCTGCCTCTTGAAAAGCAGTTTTCCACCATCGCTGGCATCGAAACCATCAGCTCGACGAGTTCTCAGGGGTCCACCAGTGTGACCCTTGAATTCAAATCCAATCGCGACATCGACGCTGCCTCGGTTGACGTGCAAGCCGCCCTGTTGGCTGCTCAGCGTGCGTTGCCTGACGAAATGACCGAGTTGCCCACCTATCGCAAGGTCAATCCAGCCGATGCGCCCGTGTTGTTCATGGCGCTGCAATCCAACACACGCAGCCTCACCGAGCTCACCGCGCTGGCAGAAGATGTTATTTCTCCCACACTGTCCACCATTGATGGCGTGGCTCAAATCAACTTGTACGGCGCCAAGCGCTTTGCTGTGCGTGCCAAGGTCATCCCCGAGCAACTGGCCGCCCGAGGCATGACCATCGAAGACGTGGCAACTGGCTTGCGAAACGCCAACTCCAATGCCCCTGTTGGTCGCATCAAGGGCGACTCACAGCTGCTGGTCATTGAAGCCAAGACACAACTTGAAAATGCCGAACAATTTGGCAGCGTGGTCATTGCGGTGCGCAACGGCCAACCGGTTTACTTGCGCGATGTCGCCCGCTTGGAAAATGGGGTGGAAAACGAAAACAGCCTCAACCGTTACAACGGCATTCCATCGGTCATCATGGCTATTCAGCGCCAACCCGCTGCCAACACAGTGGCCGTGGTCGATGGCATCAATGAAGAACTGGTTCGTTTGCGCAAACAAATTCCCCCCGATGTTGAATTGGCCACCACCAACGATCGCAGCGCATCTATTCGCGAATCGCTGCACGACGTTTACTTCACGCTCGCCCTCACCATTGCGTTGGTGATTTTGGTGATTTTTCTGTTTTTACGCCGTCTATCGGCCACGCTCATCCCAGGTATTTCAATTCCAGTATCGCTGGTGGGTGCCCTGTCACTTTTGTACTGGATGGAAGGCAGCCTCAACAACGTGTCGATGCTCGGCCTGACACTGGCGGTGGGGTTGGTGGTTGACGATGCCATTGTGATGCTCGAAAACATCGCCCGCCACATGGAAAACGGCATGAATGCCTTTGCTGCAGCCATTCGAGGTGCGCGAGAGGTGGCATTCACCATCATTTCAATTTCGATTTCATTGGTGGCTGTGCTGATTCCCATTTTCTTCATGCCAGGCACCATGGGTTTGCTGTTCCACGAATTTGCCGTGGTGGTGGGATTGGCCATTTTGGTATCGGCGGTGGTAGCGCTGACCTTGGTGCCAATGCTGTGCAGTCGACTGCTCAAAGATTCACACACCGATGAACAATCGTTTGGTATGCGTTCCACTGCCTGGTTTGAAGCCTTGTATCAAAAGGTACTCAAGGGCTATCAAACATCGTTGCGCTGGGCCCTGCTTCACCGTTGGGTCATGGGGGGCGTCACGATTGCCAGCATGGCCTTGACGGTTGCATTGTTCATGAGCATGCCCAAAGGCTATTTCCCTGACGAAGATTTGGGTCAAATTCAGGCTGGCATTCAAGGACCGGACGATATTTCACCTGTGGCCATGCAGCGTATTTTTGACCAGCTCACCGCGCGCGTTCGAGAAAACCCAGCGGTTGCCCAGTTGGTCACGGGTGTTTTTGGTACCAACCGCGGCGCCATGTTCATTGTGCTTAAGCCGCGTGGCGAGCGAGCCGACATGAAGACGATTGTGCAAGAGCTGCGCAAAGCCACCAGTGGGGTAGCCGGTGCACGAGTATTTTTTAACCCCGTACAAAACCTGCGTTTGGGCGGTCGGCCCACACAAGCGCGCTATCAATACACCTTGCAAAGCGTCAGTACCGAAACACTGACCCAATACAGCGCGTTGGTGATGGAGCGTTTGCGCAACAACCCCGATGTATTTACCGACGTCAACCTCGATGTTGAAAACCGCGCCTTGCAAGCCGAACTGATCATCGACCGCGAACGCGCTCAGCGGCTGGGCATTGACAACGCCACCCTGCGCAGCACCCTGTTCAGTGCTTTTGGCGATCGCAGTGTGGCCAGCATTTATGGTGACACGGGCACCTATTCGGTGATTTTGCAACTTGACGATGCCAGCGCGTTGACCGAAAGCGACCTCATGCGATTGGTGGTGCGCAGCAAAACAGGTGAACTCATTCAGCTATCTCGCTTCGCGTCAGTCACCCGTTCGATGGGCCCCACCAGCGTGAACCACCAAGGACAGCTGGAATCGATGACCGTGAGCTTTAACTTGGCCATCGGCAAAACCTTGGGCGAAGCCATGGGCTATATCGATCAAGTCACCAAAGAGTTGCAAATGCCTTCCAATGTCATCACCAGTTACGGGGGTGATGCGGCCGAGTTCAACAAATCACAAACCAGTCAAGTTTGGTTGTTGGTGGCGGCTTTGGTGGTGATTTATATCTTGTTGGGCATGCTCTACGAAAGTTACATTCACCCCATCACTATTTTGGCGGGCTTGCCGTCGGCCATGGTGGGTGGGTTGCTGACCTTGCAACTGTTTGGCAAAGACCTCACGCTGATTGCAGTCATAGGCTTGCTCATGCTCATTGGCATTGTCAAGAAAAATGCCATCATGATGATCGACTTTGCACTTGATGCCCAGCGTCACCAAGGCATGACGCCTCGCGAAGCCATCGAGCAAGCGTGTGTGCTGCGGTTTAGGCCCATCATGATGACTACCCTCACGGCGGCCATTGGAGCTATTCCCATTGCAGCCGCATGGGGTGCAGGTGCCGAACTGCGCCAGCCTTTGGGCTTGGCGGTGGTGGGCGGCCTGATGCTGTCTCAGGTGGTCACGCTGTACATCACCCCGGTGATTTACTTGTGGTTGGATCGTTGGGCAGGCAAAGGCCCCATCACCACCGAGGTTCCAGAAACCGCTTAATAAATCACCTGCGCGTCTTGGTTGTGGGCCTGAGCGGCCCAGCTGGCCAAGGCTGCATCGCTGGGGTAAAAGCGTGAACGTTGGTCAAGCTCAATGTCGCAGCTGGCCTCGTCACGCATGACGCGCAACCGAACTCTCAAACCCTTGTGGCTGGGTGTCATGCCCTCTTCTGCAGCCGGTGCCGTTTGCGGGGGAAACTGCCTGACCATCGCTTGAACATCAGGCACACGGCCATTGACAGCTACCTGCAAAAATTTGCCAAAACGACAGCGCGCCTCTGGCAAATCCCAAATGGCTTGAACTTGCAAACGCAGGCCACCCGAAAACCGATCTTGGCGAGCCGTGACTTGCATCACCAACACTTGATCTTCTTTGAGTACCTCTCGGTATTGCTGCAATTGAGCATCATCCACGGTGACTTCAAGCGTGGCAGTTTTGTCGTCGAGCCTAAAAATGCCCAAACGGCCGCGCTGACCATTGACTATCCGAATATCGCTGGCAACAACACCCGCCACCAACTGCGGGTCGCGCGACTCGGCCAGAACGTCCAAACGCTGAGTCACCAGTCGCCTGATCTCCATTTCGTTTTCATCAAACAAATGGCCAGACAAATAAAAGCCCAGCGCCGCCTTTTCTTGCATCAAGCGCTCGCGCGTTCCCCAGGGGGTCACCCACACCAAGGCGGGCTCTTGGGTCGACGCTCCATGACCGTCGGCACTCATGTCAAACAAACCGGCTTGGCCTTCGTTGACCGATTGACGGTACGCATAGTCAAAGGCCAAATCCACCGACGCCAGCAAAGCAGCTCGGTTGCGCTCGATGTTGTCAAACGCACCTGCACGAATGAGCGCCTCAACCGTGCGCTTGTTTAAACGTGACTTGTCGACACGCGCCACAAAATCAAACAGAGAGCGGAATGGGCCACCCTCCTTTCGCTCGCGCACAATGGCTTCGATGGCCTGCTCACCCGACCCTTTGATAGCACCCAACCCGTAGCGAACTTCGGTATTGCCAATGGGTTCAAACCGGTAAGTACCTCGGTTGATATCGGGCAGCTCAAACTGTATGCCCATGTTCATGGCGTCTGCCACCAACACCTTGAGTTTGTCGGTGTTGTCGATTTCAACCGTCATGTTGGCCGCAAAAAACTCGGCCGTGTAATGCACCTTCAACCAAGCTGTGTGATACGCCAACAAGGAATAAGCGGCTGCGTGTGACTTGTTAAAGCCATAACCCGCAAACTTCTCCATCAGGTCAAAGACTTCATCGGCTTTGGCCTCGTTGATGCCCTTGGTCGCTGCGCCCTCGCGAAAAATTTGGCGTTGCTTGGCCATTTCTTCAGGCTTTTTCTTGCCCATGGCCCGACGCAACATATCGGCGCCGCCCAACGAGTAACCCGCCATCACCTGGGCCACCTGCATCACCTGCTCTTGGTACACCATGATGCCGTAGGTTTCAGACAGCACAGGCTCAAGCGAAGGGTGTGGATACTCCACCTTTTCTCGACCGTGCTTGCGCGCTACAAACAATGGAATCAAGTCCATGGGCCCGGGTCGATACAGGGCGTTAAGGGCAATCAAATCTTCTAAACGGCTGGGTCGTGCATCGCGCAACATGCCCTGCATGCCGCGACTTTCAAACTGGAACACCGCTTCGGTTTGTCCGCGCGCAAACAACGCATAAACAGCCGCATCGTCAAGTGACACTTGCTCAAAAGCAAAATGTTCTTGACCTGCATGGCGGCGCTGAATCATCTCGCGGGCGATTTCCAAGATGGTCAGCGTGGCCAAACCCAAAAAGTCAAATTTGACCAAGCCAATCGCTTCGACATCGTCTTTGTCGTACTGGCTCACAGCCGCATCGCTGCCTGGCTGCTGATAAAGCGGACAAAAATCGGTGAGCTTGCCAGGGGCAATCAGCACCCCACCAGCGTGCATGCCCACGTTGCGGGTCATGCCTTCGAGTTTTTGCGCCAGCTCCAAAAGGGTTTTGACATCGTCTTCGCGGTCGCGCCGCTCTGCCAACTGAGGCACTTGTTCAAGCGCTTCGGCCAAGGTGACATGCTGCCCGGGCTTGTTGGGAATGAGCTTGGAAATACTGTCGCAAAAACCGTATGAAAAATCGAGCACACGCCCCACATCGCGCACCACCGCACGGGCAGCCATGGTGCCAAAGGTGGCAATTTGGCTGACAGCATCGCGACCGTAGCGATCTTTGACGTACTCGATGACACGGTCTCGATTGGCTTGGCAAAAGTCGATGTCAAAGTCGGGCATCGACACACGTTCGGGATTGAGGAAACGCTCAAACAGCAGGTTATATCGAAGCGGATCAAGATCGGTGATGCCCAACGAATACGCCACCAAAGAACCCGCGCCCGAACCACGTCCCGGCCCCACGGGACAGCCGTTGTTTTTGGCCCAATTGATGAAGTCACCCACAATCAAAAAGTAGCCAGGAAACCCCATTTGCAAAATCGTCTCGATTTCAAAGTCGAGACGTTGCTGATACGTGGGTCGCTGACGCTCACGCTCGGATTCCTGAGGGTATAGCTGCTGAAGGCGAGCCTCAAGACCCTCTTGACTTTGCTGACGAAAGAAGTCGGCCATGGGCATGGGTTGACCATTGACCACAGGGGTAGGAAAGTTGGGCAGCTGTGCTTTGCCCAACGTGAACTTCAGGTTGCAACGACGGGCGATTTCAACGGTGTTTTCAACCGCAGATGGCAAGTCGGCAAACAAGGCTTGCATTTGCGCTTGTGACTTGAAGTATTGCTCTTGCGTAAACCGCCGCACTCGCTTGCGATCGGACAAAATTTCGCCGTTGGCAATGCATACGCGAGCTTCGTGGCTTTCGAAATCATCGGGGCCAATAAACTGAATCGGATGGGTGGCCACTACCGGCAAACCCAAACGCGCAGCCAACGTAGCAGCGGCTTGTACATGACGCTCGTCATCGGGGCCACCAGCGCGTTGCAATTCGATAAAAAATCGATGCGGAAAGGCCTGCGCCATTTTGAGTGCCCAATCGCTGGCTCGGGCCATGTCACCGGCCAACAATGCCTTGCCAATGGGGCCACTTGCTGCGCCAGACAGCAACACCAGCCCCTCGGACAGTTCTTCTAACCAACTCCATTTGACCCATGCCTGATCGCGCACCGTGTTTTGCGTCCAGGCGCGGGCCAGCAACTCTGACAAGTTGAGATAGCCCTGCCAACTTTGTACCAATAACAACACCCGATCGGCTTGTGCGGCCTGAGGCCCCATGGCGGCCATTTGGGTGGGAGTCAGACCAGGATCTAGCCACACATCGGCACCAATGATGGGTTTCACCCCTTGGTCACGAGCCGCTTTATAAAACTTAACAGCACCAAAAAGGTTGCTTAAATCGGTCAAGGCCAAAGCGGGCTGGCCGTCTTGGGCAGCCGCTGCCACTCCATCGTCTAGACGCACAGCGCCATCGACAATAGAAAATTCTGAGTGCAAACGCAAATGAACAAACATGGGTTGATTTTAGAATCAAGTCTGTATCAAACATGGCCATCTGAGGCCATGTGACCAGGAGAATTTCATGACTTCGATTGTGGTGGTTTATCACTCAGGTTACGGACATACCCAACGCGTAGCCGAATATGTGGCCCAAGGAGCGCACGCCAGCTTGATAACCATCGATGCTGATGGCAATCTCACCCCCGAGCAATGGCTACAACTCGATGCCGCTCAGGCCATCATCATGGGCTCTCCGACCTACATGGGAGGATGCTCTTGGCAATTTAAAAAATTTGCCGACGCCTCGTCTAAACGCTGGTTTGCACAAACATGGAAAGACAAGCTGGCTGGAGGCTTTACCATTTCTGCCAATCCCAGTGGCGACAAACTCTCGACCTTGCAATACATGGTCACACTGGCCATGCAGCAAGGCATGCTGTGGGTGGGTCAGCCCGCACTGAACGATGGCTCAGTCAACCGATTGGGTTCTCATACTGGCGTGATGGCGCAAGTGGGGCCTACCAGTCCAGCCTCCGACATTCCGGCCGGCGACTTAGAAACCGCCAAGCAATACGGGGCCCGCATCGCAGCATTGGCAACCCAGCTTCACAAGCCTTGAGCCAGCTGTTTTACCCCCCGAATCAACATTTCAACCGATAGGGCCACCAGCACCAATCCCATCAGGCGCTCGATGGCAATGACCACCCGGTCGCCCAAGCGGCGCTGTATGCGATCGGCCGAAATCAACACCACGGCACACACCACCATGGTCACGGTGAGCGCAGCCAACCACTCCCATCGACGCTCTGGCGCCTGACTGGCCAGCAACATCACGGTGGCCATGGCCGACGGTCCCGCCAAAGCCGGAATGGCCAAAGGCACCATCAGCGGCTCACCTTGCAACGCCGGCACCTCGCTTGGGGCAGGCGGAAAAATCATGCGAATGGCAATCAAGAAAAGCACCACCGCACCCGCAATTTGCAACGACATATCACTCAAGCCCATCACGTTCATGAATGCGTCACCAACAAACATGAACAGCGCCAACACCACAAAAGCGATCAGCACTTCACGGGCAATCACCCACGCCCGGCGCTCGTGAGAAACGCCCTTGAGCGCATTCACAAAAATGGGAATGTTTCCCAAGGGGTCGGTGATGAGCAACAGCAGAATGGTGGCTGAGGCGAACGTGTACGTCATTAATTTCTTTCAAAACGTCTAAGGATATACCCTAGATTACTTAGGGGTAACCCCTAAAAATGACCGCAATCTTACATTTTTGTTGGTTGACTGTAAGGCATTTAAAGGACATTCTGCCCGTCGATGGTGTCATCGTGCGTTCATCTGGGTGCCCGAACATCATTGGTGTTTTTTCAACCTTAAACAAGGAGACTCCGGTATGCAAAACAGCAAAGCCTACTGGGCTGCGACGTTGAGCCTGCTCACCAAAATTTTGGTGGTTTGGTTCTTGGTGTCGTATGTCGCTGGCATCTTGCTAGCTAGCACGCTGAATACCATCAAGCTGGGCGGTTATCCGCTGGGCTTTTGGTTTGCTCAGCAAGGTTCCATCTATGTATTCTTGGTGCTAATTTTCTATTACGCCAAAAAGATGGGTCAGATCGACCGCGACTTCAACGTCCAAGAAGACTAAGGAGCATTCATGGATCTCCAAACAACTATTTACCTGGTCGTAGGCGCATCATTTGCCCTATACCTGGGTATTGCTTTCTGGGCTCGTGCAGGTAGTACCTCCGAGTTCTACGTGGCCGGCGGCGGCGTGCACCCCGTGATGAACGGTATGGCAACTGCTGCTGACTGGATGTCTGCGGCTTCATTCATTTCAATGGCTGGTTTGATTTCCAACATGGGTTACGGCGGCGCCGTGTTCCTGATGGGTTGGACCGGTGGTTACGTGTTGCTGGCCATGTTGCTGGCTCCGTACCTGCGCAAATTTGGCAAGTTCACGGTGCCCGAGTTCATCGGTGACCGTTTCTACTCCAACGCTGCGCGTACCGTTGCTGTGGTTTGTTTGCTGACTGCTTCACTGACCTACATCATTGGTCAGATGACGGGTGTGGGCGTTGCCTTCTCTCGTTTCTTGAACGTGTCTAGCGACACCGGTATTTATATCGGTCAGGCAATTGTGTTCTTCTACGCCGTGTTCGGTGGCATGAAAGGTATTACTTATACCCAGGTTGCCCAGTACATCGTGCTGATTTTTGCTTACACCATTCCTGCGATCTTCATTTCGTTGAACCTCACTGGTAACCCCCTGCCCCAACTGGGTCTGGGTGGCAACTTTGGCGACACTCCCCTGTTGGCCAAGTTGGACCAAGTGGTCACCGATTTGGGCTTTGGTCAATACACCACCACATCGGCCGGTAGCATGCTCAACATGTTCATGTACACCGTGTCGCTGATGATTGGTACCGCTGGCTTGCCCCACGTGATCGTTCGCTTCTTCACCGTGCCTAAAGTGGCCGACGCTCGTTCGTCTGCTGGCTGGGCATTGGTCTTCATCGCCATCCTGTACACCACAGCACCTGCTGTTGGCGCCATGGCCAAACTGAACCTGCACGCCACAGTCAACACCGCCGTTAAATCGGGTGGTGACCTGTATGCCGCCGAAAGCAGCATCGTGTACGAACAGCGTCCTGACTGGATGAAGCGTTGGGAAGCCACTGGCCTGTTGAAGTTTGAAGACAAAAACGCTGACGGCCGCATC
The DNA here is from genome assembly GCA_041170945.1 of Pseudomonadota bacterium. GTDB lineage: Bacteria > Pseudomonadota > Gammaproteobacteria > Burkholderiales > Burkholderiaceae_C > RS62. The sequence continues at coordinate 27,941 of JBEDMU010000043.1, read as the reverse complement.
CAGTTCTACAACGACAAGAGCAAAAACGAAGCTGCTGTCGCCAAAGCAACTGCTGCTGGCTGGAAAGGCAACGAACTGACCGTGAACGCCGACATCATCGTGATGGCCAACCCCGAAATCGCCAACCTGCCCAACTGGGTGATCGCGTTGGTGGCTGCTGGTGGTCTGGCTGCTGCGTTGTCGACAGCCGCAGGTTTGTTGATGGCCATTTCTTCAGCTGTATCGCACGACCTGATCAAAGGTGTGATCAACCCCAACATCTCTGAAAAGAACGAACTGTTGGCCGGTAAGGTCTCCATGGGTGTTGCGATTCTGGTGTCTGGCTGGTTGGGTCTGAATCCTCCTGGATTCGCCGCTGGTACCGTGGCTTTGGCCTTCGGTATTGCCGCCTCTTCGCTGTTCCCTGTCATCATGATGGGTATCTTCTCTAAGAAGATGAACAAAGAAGGCGCTATCGCCGGCATGATCGCTGGTTTGGCTACGACTCTGTTCTACGTGTTCGCACACAAGGGCATCTTCTTCATCAAAGGCACTGAGTACGTCGACATGGTCGGCGGCGCAAACGGCTGGTTCGGCATCACGCCCGAAGCCATCGGTGCCTTGGGTGCGTTGGTGAACTTCATTGTTGCGTTCATCGTTGACAAGTTCACACCCGAACCTCCCGAGCACATCCAGCATCTGGTGGAATCCATCCGCATCCCCAAGGGTGCAGGTGCAGCCACTGGTCACTGATGGGCTAAGATTCGCAAACCGGTGAAAGACAACTGACACCGGTCTGCGGAATCAGGTTCACAACCCCACACCCCGCAGGCAACTGCGGGGTGTTTTTTTTGGAAAATCATGCTCAATTGGCCCATGCACGTATACATAGACCTGGCGATTACCTGGGTCTTGTTCATCGCCATATTTCCCATCACCTATGTTTGGTACCGTCAAGCTTGGCGAATTGCGGTGAACCGCGATTTCACCGGCGTGGCCCTCAAGCGCGGCGTCCCTCCACCCAACCCCGAAAAATTTGCACCTTATGTGATGGTGCTGAATTTGATCTGCGGCACTGTTTTGTTGGGCGTGGTCATTGGAGTGCTTTCAGCCAGCCTGACCAAAGACGAATGGACCGCCATGGCAGGCAGTACCATTTGGATCAAGTTGATTTTGAATTGGGTGATGGCACGGCATGCACACCTTTCGGCTCCCAAACCCAAAAAAACCAATAACGGCTCATGATCGTTTAAATACTGGCGCCGATGGCCCGTCCATTGATTTCGATCAGTGTTCTGGCCGTCACCATGCCTCAAGATCAATTGGATAAGCCCACGCAGGAGACAACATCAGATGGGAACCAAAGTATTGATCGCCGAAGACGACGAGAACATGCTCGCTTGTCTAGAATTTTTGATGCAGCATGACGGTTACCAAGTCCTGACTGCACGCGACGGCAACGAAACCCTTGAATTGGTTCGTCAGCACCAACCGCAATTGCTCATTCTCAACATCATCATGCCCATCAAGAGTGGCTTTGAGGTGTGCCAAGAAGTGCGCAATCAGTCGGCAACACCCGAATATCAACCCAAAATTTTGATGCTCACGGCCAAGAACCGTGAAACCGATATTGCCAAAGGCTTGGCCCTTGGAGCCAATGCCTACATGACCAAACCATTTGGCATTGCCGAGCTCTCGCAACAAGTACGCGCCTTGCTGGGAGCTGTCGCATGAAGAAAAAATTCTGGCCTGCTGCCGTTTGGATCAGAAGCGTTGCTATCGGCTTGGGCGCATTGGCTTGGCTGGCTCTCACCAGCGTGATGATCGTATCGGCTCTGCCTGCCGATCAAAAGCTTCAGGTTCAAAACTTGCTGGCTGACGTATTGCTGCCTCGCCTTCCTTTGATGGTGCTCACCGCCCTTATGGCCTTGGCTGGCTTGGCGTTTTGGTTGGCCAGCCAACACAAACAAGGCGCAGGTTGGTTGGGCGAATTGGCCGAGCGTGTGCGCCTGGCACAACAAGCCGAAACCCCTACTGCCCTCAAAGTCACGGGCACCCCCGCGCAAGCAGAATTGCTCAACGCCATCAACACCCTCATCCTCGATCGCCTGCACAGTGAAGCTGAATTAACCGACAAAGTCGCAGAGGCCAGCCAGCGCATTGAACAAGAGCGCCGTCAACTGGCCACGCTCATGGCAGAGCTGTCGCAAAGCGTGGTGGTATGCAACCGCGAAGGCCGGGTCTTGCTTTACAACAACCGGGCTCGTTTGCAGTTCAGGCTGATGTCGTCTACGCAGGTGGCCTCAGGCGCCGAACTCATGGGCATTGGACGCTCGATTTATCAAGTACTTGACAAGGCCTTGGTCGATCACGCCATCGATCAAGTTCAAACCCGGCTCGAACGCGGCGCTAGCAGCCCCACCGCCGAGTTTGTCACCTTCACACGCTCGGGCCAAATGCTCAAAGTGCAGTTGGCTGCGGTGCGTTCGGCACAAGCCGATCAAACCAACCAAATGGATGGCTTTGTGTTGGTGCTAGAAAACGTCACCGATGAGTTTGAACAGCACCACGCTCGCAGCGAGGCGCTTTACACCATCACCGAACGTTCACGCGCTGCCATTGCGATTATTCGTGCGGCGATTGAAATTATTGGATTGCCCGACATCGATGAACCCACCCGTGCTCGCTTTAGAGGGGTCATTTCCAGCGAAGTCGACAAATTCACCCAGCAAATTGCCCAGCTGGCCCAAGAGTCATCCAGCGCCATACAAAGTCACTGGCTGTTGCAAGAGGTGTTGTTGTCAGAACTCATCCAAGCGGCCAGCCGACGCGTCGAACAACTGTGCAACTTGCACCTTCAACTCGATTTGGGTGTGGCTGCTGGTGTGTGGCTCAAGGCTGACAGCTATTCCATGATTCAGGCCTTTACTCACCAAGCTTGCAGCATTCATCGCGACACCCACGCACAGCAGATTACGCTCAAGGCCGATGTCGTCGATGGCAAGCTACAGCTCGACTTCATGTGGACAGGCGACGTGCCTCCCAGCAATTTGACCGCTCAATGGGAAAACGGCCCCATGCAAGTGGGTGACCAAACCGTGGCCGTCTCGGTTCACGACGTGGCACAAAAGCACGGCGCTGCGGTTTGGGTCAAACGCTTGGCAGGCACTTCCGACACCGTGGTGATGCGCTGGATGCTGCCCATTAGCAGCACACAGTCCGAAGCCATTCAAAGCCATCTCAAACCCACGCAGGAACGGCCTGAGTTTTTTGATTTCGATTTGTTCCGCATGACGGCTCAAACGCATGCCATGGACGATCGCAAACTCACCGACCTAACCTTCACTGTGTTTGACACCGAAACCACTGGCCTCAACCCGTCACAAGGCGACGAGATCATTCAAATTGGGGCGGTGCGCGTGGTCAATCAAAAAATTGTATCCAACGAATACATCGACCAGCTGGTTGATCCGTGCAAGCCCATTCCCGCCATCACCATCCCGGTTCATGGCATCAGCGACGACATGGTGCAAGGCCAGCCCAAAATCACCGAGGTGCTGCCCGTATTTCATCAGTTTGCGGCCGATACCGTGATCGTGGCCCACAACGCCGCTTTTGACATGCGTTTTCTAGAGCTCAAAACACCCCTCACCGGTTTGCGTTTTGATCAACCAGTTTTGGATACCCTGCTGCTATCTGCAGTGGTTCACCCCAAACAAGAGTCACACCGACTGGACGCTTTGGCCGAACGGTTTGGATTGGTGATACACGGTCGGCACACCGCCATGGGTGATGCCATGGTCACGGCGCAGGTGTTTTTGAAGTTGATTCCGTTGCTAGAAGCCATGGGAATCACGACCTTGGGTCAAGCCCGCGAAGCGGCGCAAAAAACGTTTTACGCACGCTTGAAATACTGATGACTGGCTAAATGCGATCGGCCTGATAACGATTGGAAAGCGTCTCTTGCAACGACTTCACAATGTGATAGGCCGATTGCAAGTGCGCACGCTCAAAGTTAGACAACTCACGAAGCGACAAAAAGTTGTCAGGCTTTTGTTTGGCTTCAATTTGTCGAGCCTGATGCCGCACACGAATATCAGAAATGAAGTCGAGAGCATCACGCAAATCACGTGCGGCTTCGAGGCTGATGGTTTGCCCTTCGGTGACGTGGTCTAGGCGATCGCGCGTATTGGCTACCGGCAAAGACGTAGACAGTGCATACACACGTGCCATGTCCACAATAGGAACAATACCGTTGTGTTTGAGGTCAACCGTTTTGGGGTTGTCACCCCCTCGATTGACCTTGATGCCCCCCATCCAGCCCAAAGGTGGCCGATGGCTGAGCGCGTTTTTGACCATGTGCGCCAAAAAGATGGCATTGCCCTTGGACAAGTCGAGCATGTACGCTTTGAGTTCGTCAAGCATGGATTGCTGACCATGAATGCCACGCAAATCAAAGAACACACACGACAGCATCAACGCCATGGGCTCGGGCTCACCGATCCATTTGCGAAAGTATTGTTTCCACTTGCTCAAAGGCTGACGCCACTTGTCGGTTTGCGCCATCATGTCGCCTGGGCAATATACGTAGCCACACGCATCTAGGCCAGCACATACCTTCTCGGCCAAGGCCTTGAAGTACGCGCCGTGCTCATCGGGGTTGTAGTCGTCTGACAAGATCATGCAATTGTCTTGGTCCGACTTGGCCGTTTGTTCTTGACGCGCCTGGGAACCGGCCGCCACCCACAAATAGGGTACAGGTGGTGGGCCCAACTCGGCTTCGGCCATTTCGAGCAACCGAATAGTGACCGCGTCGGTAATGCCAGTGATGATGTGCCCAATGCCATAAGCCGATGCATTGGACTTGGACATAGAAACCAGCAACTGGGGCACTCGAGCTGTTTGTTTTTTGAGCCCGTCTAATGTTGACTGCTCGTGAATCTGGCCTGCAATGAACACCGGCGACACGTTGTACTGTTCGGTCAGGCTGGTAGCGGTAATCACGCCCAATAACTTGCCGTCTTGCACCACTGGCAAGTGATGAATGCGGTGACGCGAGATCATGAGCAAGCCCTGAAACACGGGAGCTTGTGCATCAATGGTCATGGGCTGAGTCGTGGCCACTTCGAGCACAGGGCGATCGACCGGCATGGCATTGGCCAACACCCGGTTGCGCAAATCGCGATCGGTCACGATGCCCGCAATGCGGTCACCCTCGAGCAACATCACCGACGACACCTTTTCTTGGCGCATCAGTTGCGCCACTTGGTGGATGCTATCGCTGGGCGAAGCCACCACCGACGCGCGCCGGACGAGCGACCCCACCGGCTGAGTGAGCAAATTCAGTGAAGCGTCGTCGTTCATGGGGCGCAAATTCTCCTGATTCGTGACAGAATGCCCTTTAAGTGTAAACCCTGCACCGTTTGGCCACTCACCATGCCTCACGGCGACTGACCCACATCAAAACCATGCCCCATTCACGCGTACAAATTGAACAACGCTATTGGCAGCGTGTGCGCACCATCACCCTGCTCCTGCTGCTGCTATGGGCTGCGTTTACGTTTGGATTGCTGTGGTTTGCTCGCGACTTGAACAGCGAGTGGCTGGGCTGGCCCATCGGGTTTTGGTTAGCGGCCCAAGGCGGCATGCTGATTTACCTGCTGATTGTGCTGCTGTATTCACGTGTGATGCACCATCTTGATCGCAAGACTTCGCAAGATCTGGAAGCTTCAGATATGAAGCGTATTGGTGCATCCGGACATTCTGCAAGCTCCAAATTAGGGAATTGAAAGCCGTTATCGTGTATCCCAAGTCATTGCAAAGGTTGGCACAGCTTTTGCAGTAAGGGTCAGTGGATCTGTTGTTTCAGTCTCCTCTCTCAACCCTTATTCTTGGAGTGCATTCATGCTGTCACGTCGTTCACATCTCAAGGCACTGGCTGTCGCCGCGGGTATAGCCGCAGGCACCTTGTCTTTCACATCCGCACATGCGGCCGATACCATCAAGGTAGGCGTGTTGCACAGTCTTTCGGGCACCATGGCTATTTCTGAAACTGTGCTCAAAGACACGGTACTCATGGCCATTGACGAAATCAACGCCAAAGGTGGCGTTCTCGGCAAAAAACTCGAACCTGTAGTGGTAGACCCTGCATCGAACTGGCCTTTGTTTGCCGAAAAAACCCGTCAACTGCTGACCAAAGACAAGGTCGATGTGATCTTTGGCTGCTGGACTTCGGTGTCGCGCAAATCGGTTCTGCCAGTGGTTGAAGAACTGAACGGTCTGTTGTTCTATCCCGTGCAGTACGAAGGCGAAGAGCTCTCTAAAAACGTGTTCTACACAGGCGCTGCACCTAACCAACAAGCCATTCCTGCAGTTGACTACCTCATGAGCAAAGATGGTGGTGGTGCCAAGCGCTGGGTCCTCTTGGGAACAGACTATGTGTATCCCCGTACCACCAACAAAATTCTTCGCGCTTACCTCAAAAGCAAAGGCGTGAAAGAGTCTGACATCGATGAGAAATACACTCCTTTTGGTCACTCCGACTACCAAACCATTGTTGCTGACATCAAAAAATTCGCGGCTGGTGGTAAAACTGCAGTGGTCTCTACCATCAACGGTGACTCCAACGTTCCGTTTTACAAAGAACTCGGCAATGCAGGCTTGAAAGCCAAAGATGTTCCCGTAGTGGCCTTCTCTGTAGGCGAAGAAGAACTGCGTGGCGTGGACACCAAACCCTTGGTGGGCCACCTGGCTGCGTGGAACTATTTCATGAGCATCAAGAGCCCTGCCAATACCGAGTTCACCAAGAAATGGGCTTCCTACGCCAAAGCGAAAAATATTCCTGGCCACAAAGACAAGCCCCTGACCAACGACCCCATGGAGGCTACTTACATTGGTATCAACATGTGGAAGCAGGCTGTTGAAAAAGCCAAAACAACAGAAGTCGATAAAGTCATTGCTGCAATGTCTGGCCAAACCTTTACCGCTCCAAGTGGCATCGTGAGCAAAATGGACGAGAAAAACCATCACTTGCACAAATCGGTGTTCATTGGCGAAATTCGTGCCGATGGTCAGTTCAATGTGGTTTGGAAAACTCCTGGCCCTGTGAAGGCCAAGCCCTGGAGTCCCTACATTCCAGGCAACGACAAAAAGCCCGACGAACCCGCCAAGAAGTAAATCGGCTTCAGTGATGGCGTCTGATTAAACCTGCATCAGCGCTATCAAAAAAGGGTGCACGCCAACCGTTGGGTGCGTGCACCCACTCTTCATCTATATTTTTATGGCTACACGATGTTTCGCTTGAAACCCCTATTGGCTATCAGTTGTCTGGCACTTGCTAGTGCATTCAACCCCACTTGGGCACTCACTGTTGAAGAAGCCGTGAGCATGTCACTCGGTGAATCTGATACCCGTATCACCGCCATCAATATGGCTGCTGCTGTCGCCGACGACCGCACCATGGATTTTTTGCGGGCCTTGTCTGAAGACCGCGTCAAAGCTTCACAGGGACACGTATGGGTGATCCAAAATGACCAAGCATTTGATGCAGTAACCGCAGAAGCTTCAGCATTACCCGCAGATGCCGAAGATGTGTTGATGAACAACCGCCTGCGCGCAGCAGTCGACAGCGCGTTATCTGGCATGAAGCTTTCACACCCAGACACAGCAACGCGCATGGCATCGGCTTTGGCTTTGCTTAAAGAACCCAACCCAGATCTTGTTCAAGCCCTAGAGAGCGCATTGAGCAAAGAAACCAATGGGGATATTCGGATATTGATGACCCAGGCCATCGCAGCCATCCATCTGCAGTCTGTCGAAACCACCACACGATTGAATGCAGCTTCTGTTTTGGGACAAAGCAGTCAACCAGAAGTGCTGTCTTTACTCAATCAGCAGCTACAAAGCGAAACCGATGCTTCCGTGCAGCAAGCCCTGCAGAAATCACTCCAGTCTGTGCAATCGAACCTGGCCTGGGGGGAGCGCATAGCTTCCATTTTCACCGGCTTGAGTTTGGGTTCGATCTTGCTTCTTGTAGCCTTGGGCCTAGCCATCACTTACGGCTTGATGGGTGTGATCAACATGGCTCATGGTGAGCTGATGATGCTAGGAGCATATGCCACATACATGGTGCAACTGGCTTTTCAACAGTGGATGCCTAGCGCGTGGTTCGAATTTTATTTGTTAGCCGCTATTCCTGTGGCATTTTTAACTTCTGCCTTGGTGGGGGCCATTCTGGAGCGTTCTGTTCTTCAGTATCTGTATGGACGACCCCTTGAAACTTTGTTGGCTACATGGGGCATCAGCCTGATTTTGATGCAAGCGGTTCGCAGCCTATTTGGAGCCCAAAACGTAGGAGTAGAAAACCCATCTTGGATGAGTGGCTCTGTACAGCTGATGCCTAGCTTGACCTTGCCATGGAACAGGCTTCTGATTATTGCGTTTGCATTGCTGGTCTTGTTGTCTGTGGCCGCGCTAATCAGCAAAACTCGATTGGGCTTGTTTGTCCGTGGTGTCACACAAAATCGCCCTATGGCCTCATGCATGGGAGTCAACACCCAGCGCATCGATACCTATGCATTTGCGTTGGGTTCTGGAATTGCCGGCTTGGCTGGTTGCGCCTTAAGCCAAATTGGCAATGTAGGACCAGACTTAGGACAAGGCTACATCGTGGATTCGTTCATGGTGGTGGTTTTGGGTGGAGTAGGACAGTTGGCTGGAACTGTGTATGCCGCTTTGGGACTTGGCTTGGTTAACAAATGGCTGGAAGGCTGGACCGGGGCCGTACTGGCCAAAATTTTTGTTCTGATTTTCATCATTGTCTTTATTCAAAAGCGACCTCAAGGCATTTTTGCCATGAAGGGCCGTAGCGCTGAGGCCTGAGTATGCAAACTTCGTCTTCTCTTTCTATTGGTGTTCCTCAAAGTCATTTGGGACGCAAAGTGTGGAGTCTGTTTGTGACGGGCTTGTTAGTGGTTGCTGTGTTGGCCCCCATGCTCAATTTGGCGCTTGATTCCACACACCCTTTGCACCTGAGTGACTACGCTGTCTCCTTAATTGGCAAAATCATGTGCTATGCCATCTGCGCACTGGCCATGGATCTGATATGGGGCTACACAGGGATTCTGTCTCTTGGCCACGGATTATTTTTTGCTTTGGGCGGATACACGATGGGCATGTATCTGATGCGTCAAATCGGACGCGAGGGTCAGTATCAAAGCGAACTACCCGACTTCATGGTCTTTCTCGACTGGAAAGAGTTGCCTTGGCATTGGGCATTTTCAAACAGCTTCATAGCCACCCTTGTTTTGGCGGTATTAGTTCCTGGTTTGGTAGCACTCGTCTTTGGATTCTTTGCCTTCCGCTCTCGCATCAAAGGTGTTTACTTCTCTATCATCACCCAGGCCTTGACGTTCGCAGCCATGTTGCTTTTCTTCAGAAATGAAACAGGCTTTGGCGGCAACAATGGCTTCACCGATTTCAAACGCATCATCGATATTCCCATTGCAACCCCAGAGACACGCATGGTCCTGTTTGCAATCACGGGTATCACTCTGCTTCTCTTTTTTGTATTCGCCCAATGGCTGATCAAAAGCAAATACGGACGTGTCCTCATGGCCATTCGCGACGCTGAAAGTCGTGTGATGTTCTCGGGCTATTCGCCTTTGCCCTACAAGCTCAGCATTTGGGTGATTTCAGCGGTGATGTGTGGCATTGCAGGGGCCCTGTATGTTCCACAAGTTGGCATCATCAACCCAGGCGAAATGAGTCCTTCCAACTCCATTGAAATGGCTGTCTGGGTGGCTGTTGGTGGCCGCGGAACCCTCTTAGGACCCATCATCGGAGCCTTTGCTGTGAACGGTGCCAAAAGCTGGCTCACTGTAACTGCACCCGAATTTTGGTTGTACTTTTTGGGGGCTTTGTTTATTGCTGTGACTCTCTTTTTACCCAACGGCTTGGCAGGCCTGTGGAAAAGCATGAACAAGCGTATTCGCAAGGAGAAATCAGCATGACACCAGAACTGATGCAGCAAGGTGCTCTGCGTCTCAATGAACACGCGCAGCGCATGGCAGCTTCAACGGCACCGGCCTCTGGTGGACGTGACACCCCCTACGGTCGAGTCGTCAACAATCGAATGCAAGTCGATGTTGCTCACGGGCGTATTTTGTACATGGACGATGTTCACGTGAGTTTTGACGGCTTCAAAGCCATTAACGGGCTGAGCCTGGATATTGCCCCAGGTGAGTTGCGCTGCATCATCGGCCCCAATGGTGCTGGCAAAACCACCATGATGGACATCATCACGGGCAAGACACGGCCAGACAGTGGCACCGTGTTTTTTGGTAGCACCATCGATTTGCTTCGCTACAACGAGCCACAAATAGCGCAAATGGGCATTGGACGTAAATTTCAAAAGCCCACCGTGTTTGAGCACCTGAGCGTGTTTCAAAACCTGGAACTGGCCCTACAAACAGCCAAGGGGTTTCTCGATTCCATGTTTTTTCAAATGAATGGCGAACAATACTCGCGACTGTGCGAAGTACTTGAAACGATTGCTTTGCAGGCTGAAGTCCATCGTCGAGCTGGAGAATTGAGTCACGGGCAAAAGCAATGGCTTGAAATTGGCATGCTTCTGATGCAAGAGCCCAAGTTGCTGCTGTTAGATGAGCCTGTGGCTGGCATGACAGACCACGAAACCGAACGAACTGCTGAGCTTTTTCTCAAACTCAAAGGCAACCATACCCTTATGGTGGTTGAACACGACATGGGCTTTATTAAAACCATCTCTGATATCGTCACCGTGTTATGCGACGGCAGCGTATTGGCACAGGGCTCTCTCGATCAGGTACAAGCCGACGAGCGCGTCATTGAAGTTTATTTGGGACGCTAACCATGCTTCGAGTCGCCAATATTCATCAGTACTACGGTGGTTCGCATATTTTGCGCAACGTAAGCATCCATACAGAGCCTGCTCAGATCACTGTTTTGTTAGGTCGAAATGGTGTGGGCAAAACGACCTTGCTCAAATCCATCATGGGATTGGTGCCGGTGCGCAGTGGTGAAATTCAACTGTCATCAACCGACATCACATCTGCCAAACCCTACGAACGCGCACGTCTGGGCTTGGGTTATGTCCCTCAAGGACGCGAAATTTTTGGTCGTTTAACGGTACAAGAAAATCTACAAATGGGCTTGGCCACACGCAGCTCACGTGAAGATGTTCCTGAAGAACTATTTGACTTATTTCCTGTCCTCAAACAAATGCTCCATCGACGTGGCGGAGATTTATCAGGTGGCCAACAGCAGCAACTGGCCATTGCTCGCGCATTGGCCTCACGCCCCAAAGTCTTGATCCTGGATGAACCCACAGAGGGCATACAACCCAGTATCATCAAAGATATTGGCAAGGTGCTACGCCAATTGGCCCAAGAAGGATTGCACGGTCAGCCTATGTCCATTTTGCTGTGTGAGCAGTATTACGATTTTGCACAGGAATTAGCAGATCAGTATTACGTGATGGAACGAGGTGAAGTCATTGCGCACGGACCAGGGCATGAAATGCAAACCAAAAACATTCAACAGTTGGTAGCCATTTGATGTCTCAGACTTTGTGTCTAGCTCAACCGGTATCGACTCAAGGTTGGAAGGGGTCGCTTCACTTGGATTACCGTCTCAGTGAATCTGGACAGACCACTCTTAAACACCATCACACGGGGCCCATGCGTGTGTTCAAAAGCCTTTATCCGCAAGGACCTCGGATCTGTCAAACCGTCCTGATTCACCCTCCTGGGGGGCTGGTGGGAGGTGATGTACTGAACATCACTGCTGAACTAAAACCTGGCGCGCACGCTCTGATCAGCACTCCGGGAGCAACTCGCTTTTATGCCAGTGATCAACATATGGCTGCCCAACAAGTGCAATTTCGTTTGGATGCAGGTAGCCGACTCGAATGGTGTCCATTAGAAACATTGGCATATCCTGGCTGCAAAGCTCATAACCACTTGAGCGTTCAACTTGATCCAGGCGCTGAGATGATAGGCTGGGACGTCACTTCTTTAGGTTTGCCCGCATCTGACAAAGCCTTCGATCAAGGGATCTACACACAAACCATTGAAATCGAACCCAGCTGGCTAGAGCAAGCCCGCATCGATGCACACGATCGGCTGTTGATGAACGGTACGCTCGGACTGAATGGATATCGTGCCCTGGGCACATGTTGGTTTGCATCTGGTTCTGACATGCCCACGACACGAATCGAACAATTAACAGATGCTTGCAGATCAGCCCTCCCCCAGTCCAGCTCAAATCTATTGCTGGGCGTCACCGCTCCCAACCGACAAGTGGTTGTGGTCAGGGCCTTGTCACACCAAACCGAGCCCATTTTGCAAGCTTTCCAAGCCATTTGGCGCCAGCTAAGACCTTGTGCCTGGGGCCTAGAAGCAGAGCCTCCACGCATCTGGCAGGTTTAGTTGGCACGCCTCTTGCACGAGTATCGTGCAAAGGAGAACCTGTCGCATGGACCTAACCCCTCGCGAAAAAGACAAGCTGCTCGTTTTTACAGCTGCCCTTCTGGCCGAACGCCGAATGGCTCGCGGCCTCAAACTGAATCACCCTGAATCTGTGGCTCTCATCACTGCAGCAGTGATGGAAGGTGCTCGAGATGGCAAATCTGTGGCTCAGCTCATGAGCGAAGGCCGTGAAATTCTCACGCGCAGTGACGTGATGGATGGAATTGCCGACATGATTCCTGAAATTCAGGTTGAGGCTACGTTTCCTGACGGCACCAAATTGGTGACTATTCATCAACCCATCATCTAACCCTCCCACATCAAAAGTTCACCATGCACCATTCCGTCAAACGCTCCCCCTTATGGGCTCTTGGCCTTTTCTTCGTCACCTTCTCGGCACAAGCCCACACAGGGCACACGGCTTACAGTTGGATGGAAGGAATACTGCACCCCTTTGGTGCGGATCACTTGCTCGCGATGGTCGCAGTAGGCATTTGGTCTGCGTCTAGTTTGTCGCACCGTCAAATGTGGCGAGGGCCAGCCGGCTTCATGTTGACCCTGCTGGCAGGGGCATGGGTAGGTTCACATGGCATCACTGCACCCCTGCTAGAACTCGCTGTCGCCCTATCGGTGGTTCTATTTGGCGCACTTCTGTGGGCATCTCGATCGGCACATCGCCATACCCAACCAGGCTGGCTGCTGTTGCTAGTTGCTGGTTGTTTGCACGGAATGGCACACGGGTCAGAAACGCCAAACGCTGGATTCACAGCTTATGCGTTCGGCTTTTTGTTCACCACCACATGGCTGCACATGTTCGGAATTGCCGTCGGTTCACTGATCAAGCGATGGGCACTGCACACCCAAACACGCGTTCTTCAAGGTTTGGGAAGCAGCATGGGAGTGGTTGGACTTTATTTGTTAACTCAAGCTTGAGGCCCGTTCCATGATTCCTGGACACATCATCACTGAACCGGGTGAACACAGGCTCAACAGCGGTCGCAACACGCTCCAACTCACGGTGCGCAACACTTCTGATCGCCCCATTCAGGTAGGGTCTCACTACCACTTTGCCGAAACCAATGGCGCTCTAGACTTTGATCGCATCAAAGCCCAAGGCATGCGATTAAACATTGCATCAGGCACAGCCATTCGCTTTGAACCGGGGCAACAGCGTACCGTTGAACTGGTGCCATATGCAGGCGATCGCCATGTTTACGGATTCAGAGGCCTCACCCAAGGCCCACTTGCACGCTAAAGAAGGGATAACCCATGGCAACAATCAACCGTCAAGCGTATGCTGACATGTACGGCCCAACGATTGGCGATCGCGTGCAATTGGCCGACACACAGCTCATTCTTCAAGTCGAAGATGACTACACCTTGCGTGCCGGTGGATATGGTGAAGAAGTCAAATTTGGGGGTGGCAAAACCATCCGTGACGGCATGGCACAAAGTCAACGTTCTCGCCACATGGGAGCCATGGATACCGTACTCACCAACGCCTTGATTGTGGATCACTGGGGCATCATCAAAGCGGACATTGGCTTGCGAGACGGACGAATTGCAGGTATTGGCAAAGCTGGGAACCCCGATACACAACCTGGGGTCAATTTGATCATTGGGCCAGGCACAGAAATCATCAGCTGTGAAGGCTCTATTGTGACGGCCGGCGGCATAGACAGCCATATTCATTTCATTTGTCCGCAACAAATTGAAGAAGCTCTTGCCAGCGGCATCACCACCATGCTGGGTGGCGGTACAGGACCTGCCACCGGTACCTTGGCCACCACATGCACACCCGGCGCGTGGCACATGGAGCGCATGCTGCAAGCCGCTGAAGCTTTTCCCATGAACCTGGGCTTTATGGGCAAAGGCAATAGCAGCCAAGCGCAGGCATTGGTCGAGCAAATTGAAGCGGGCGCGATGGGTTTGAAACTCCACGAAGATTGGGGTACCACCCCAAGTGCCATCAACCAATGCCTAGATGTAGCCGAAGAGCACGATATTCAAGTGGCCATTCACAGCGATACGCTCAACGAATCTGGTTTTGTTGAAAATACCATCGCTGCGACAAAGGGACGAACCCTTTGTGCATTCCACACCGAAGGCGCTGGAGGTGGACATGCCCCTGACATCATTCGTGTCGTTGGAGAAGCCAATTTTTTGCCCTCGTCTACCAACCCGACCATGCCCTATACCTTGAACACCGTCGACGAACACGTGGACATGCTCATGGTTTGCCATCACTTAGATGCTTCTATTCCTGAAGATTTGGCCTTTGCCGAAAGTCGCATTCGAAGAGAAACCATTGCAGCTGAAGATGTGCTGCATGACATGGGTGCCATCAGCATCATGAGCAGCGACAGCCAGGCCATGGGGCGTGTGGGTGAAGTCATTTTGCGCACTTGGCAAACCGCTGACAAAATGAAACAGCAACGGGGCTCACTGGAGCTTGACGAAGCCAGACACGACAACAACCGCATCAAACGCTACATTGCGAAATACACCATCAACCCTGCAATTGCTCATGGCATTTCTCATGTCGTAGGATCAATTGAAGTAGGCAAATGGGCCGATCTGGTGATTTGGAAACCAGCATTTTTTGGCGTCAAGCCGTCTATGGTTTTGAAAGGCGGAACGATTGCACTGGCTGCCATGGGGGACCCCAACGCCTCAATTCCTACACCACAGCCTGTGCACATGCGTCCCATGTTTGGCAGTTTTGGTCAGTCGGTTTCAAAAGGCAGCCTGACCTTTGTTTCACAGGCAGCGCACATGGCTGGCGTGGGTCAGCGCTATGGCCTCAGCAAGCCTTTGGTAGAGGTGCACACCTGTCGCAGCATCAACAAACACAACATGGTTCACAACCATTACCTTCCTGTCATGGAAATTGATCCTCAGCGTTACACCGTACGTGCCGATGGTGTCCTGCTGACCTGTGAGCCAGCGACTCGCTTGCCCATGGCTCAACGATATTTTTTGTTTTAGGGGGTTTCGTGAGTCAGATGCCTCTTTATAACCGTCGCATTTTCAAAGGGCATGGCTTGGCTCAGACCCTAATCAATCGTTTGCCGATTTTGAGCTTGGTATGGGATCAACGCCAAAAAAGCAGGTTCGATGCCATCACTCAATCCGGGCAGCATGTGGGTGTGTTGTTGCCTCGGGGTCAACTGCTGCGCGGCGGTGATGTATTGGTCAGCACCAATGGCGAATTGCTACGCATTGAGGCCGCTGCGCAGCAAGTGATGCGCATCACACCATGCCCTGAGCACGGTCGCTCGTTCGACTTGATTCGTGCTGCCTATCACCTGGGCAATCGACACGTTCCTATTGAACTGACGCCTACCTATTTGCAAATCGAGCCCGATGCCGTGCTCGCCGATATGTTGCGAGCCATGCACATGGTGGTCACCGAATGTGAGGCTGCCTTTGAACCCGAGGCTGGTGCGTATGGAAATGCGGCACATGGACACGCACACGCCCATGATCATGACCACCATCATCACCACGGTCATGATCATGATCTTTCAATCAAGGGTGGTCACCACACATGAGTTCACCAGGTTTACTCAAACTGTTGTGGCTGGCTTCACCCGCGTTGCCAGTGGGAGCCTTTAGCTATTCAGAAGGACTTGAGGCTGGTGTGGAAGCCGGCATTCTCTGTGACGAAAAAACCACCACGCATTGGATTTTGGAACAGTTACATCTGAGTTTGTCCCGCAGCGATTTACCAGTTGTGGCTCAAGCCATGTTGGCTTGGAAAAGCCACGACTACAGCCGCATACAAAGGCTCAATCATTGGATTCTTGCCACACGTGAAACTCACGAATTTCGGCGTCAAACAGAGCAAATGGGCAAGTCGTTGCTAGCATGGTCGACCCAATTCAATACACCCAGTGATGCACCCATTGCAAAATCAGCGCCTAGCATGGCACATCTGGCATTAGAAGCCGCCGGGTTGACCCAACCCACATATCCAGTGGTCTGCGCCGCAATTGCTGCGCATAGCCAAGCAAACATTGACGACACTCTGTATGCCTATGCATTTGGATGGGCTGAAAATCAAGTCCAATCAGCCATCAAATCTGTTCCACTGGGGCAAAGCCAAGGCCAACGAGCATTGGCACATATTTGCGATCAAATCCCCCAGGCAGTGACATTTGCCATGCTCCTAGACGACGAAGATCGACAAGCTTTTTCCCCCATGTTGGCGCTTTACAGCTGCTGGCATGAAACACAATATTCACGACTTTTTAGATCATGACCACTGCAGTTTTCCATCACATTCCTCACCGCACCAAAACGCTTCCGCCGCTGCGAGTGGGTATCGGTGGCCCTGTGGGCTCGGGCAAAACCACCCTTCTTGAAATGTTATGCAAAGCCATGCGCGATCAATACGATTTGATCGCGATTACCAACGACATTTACACCAAAGAAGATCAGCGCTTGCTCACCATCAGCGGTGCATTGCCGGCCGAACGCATCATGGGAGTGGAAACAGGTGGCTGTCCCCACACGGCCATCCGTGAGGACGCATCCATCAACCTAGAAGCTATTGATCGCATGCTGGCTCAATTTCCCAATGCCGACATTGTGTTTATCGAAAGCGGTGGAGACAATTTGGCTGCCACCTTCAGCCCTGAGTTGAGTGATCTCACCATTTATGTCATTGATGTAGCCGCTGGTGAAAAAATTCCACGCAAGGGCGGACCTGGCATCACCAAAAGTGATTTCTTTGTCATCAACAAAACCGACCTGGCCCCCATGGTAGGCGCCAACCTCAACATCATGCGCAGTGACACTGAGCGCATGCGCACCGGCCCTCAAGGTTTGAAGCCGTTCACCATGACCAATCTCAAAACGCAAGACGGATTGCAAGAGGTGATTGCATTTATTGAAGATCGCGGAATGCTCAAGGCGAGGGTTTAAAGGGCTTTAACCACACGCCTTGCATCTGCCATACAACACCACCTCGTGGCTTTCGACCTTGAAGCCGGGGGGGGCCATAGAGGCCAGGTTGCCTGGACAGGCATGAATGTCAAACACCTGCTGACATCGCGTGCACTGAAAATGATGATGATGGTGATGGGTGTTTGCCTCGTAGCGAGGATTTTGTCCAGGCAAATTCACCAGCTGCACGTCGCCACTTTCTAACAGCGCTTTCAAGCCACGATACACCGTGGCAATACCCAGACCTGGCACCTTCAGAGCGGCCTCTTCCAGCACCTCTTGCGGCAACAAAGGTCGCTTGGCCAACACAATGGCCTCCAATATGGCAGTGCGCTGACGTGTGTGTCTTTCCATACGCTCTTATTGATAATAAGATATCATTATCGCAGTTTTGATGCTATCACTCAAGTCTACGCCTCATGATCCACTCCCTACGCTCACGTCCATTTTCTCGCGTCCGTGCGATGCAGTGGCTTTTGCTGATTGGTGTCTCTGTATGGGTCGCTGGTGTGTCGTGGGCACAAAGTACCCCCCCCATTTCCACCTTTGTCAGCATCTTGCCGCAAAAGCAAATGCTCGAGCGCGTAGGCGGAAACTTGGTCAAGGTGCAAGTGTTGGTCCAACCCGGCCAAAGCCCCCACTCTTACGAACCCACCCCCAAACAAATGGTCGAGCTGGCAAGGGCCACGGTTTACTTCAAAGTAGGCGTTGCTTTTGAAAACGTTTGGGCCAAAAAAATTCAGCAAGCACACCCCAAGCTCAAGATGGTTGACACACGCCAGGGCATCAAACTTCGAGCCATGACGCCGGCCGCTCATCTTCACGATGAAGATGAACATCATGATCACCACCCTGATGAAAAGCACGAACATGAAGGACACACACACCACGATGGCGAGTTAGACCCTCACATCTGGACGACTCCTTTGTTGGTGAAACAACAGGCTTTGAACATGCGCAATGCCCTGATACAACTCAGCCCGCAATACAAAACCCAATTTGAGGCTGGCTATGCTGCCTATGCAGCAGAGCTAGACCAATTGCACCAAGAGCTCAACAACAAACTAAGCAAAACCAAATCGAAACGCTTCATGGTGTTTCATCCGGTGTGGGGTTATTTGGCCGATGCTTATGGCCTTCAAGAGTTGGCCATTGAAGTAGAAGGCAAAGAACCCAGCCCCAAAACATTGGCAATGATCATCAACAAAGCCAAAGCAGAAAACATTCAAGTGATATTTGTTCAACCTCAGTTCAGCCAAACTGCAGCGCAGCAAGTGGCGCGCTCTATCAAAGGACGAGTGGTCATCATCGACCCATTGGCCGAAGATGTCGTTGGCAACCTTCGTCAAGTGGGTGCAACCTTGGCCCAAGCGCTTCAATAAACGCACCATGATCACTTTGTCTTTTGAACACGTCAGCTTCGCCTATGGCGACCGACTGATTCTGGATCACATCGATTGGCAAGTTCAAGATCAAGAGTTTTGGGCTCTGATAGGACCCAACGGTGGCGGCAAAACCACCGCACTGAAGTTGGCACTGGGTTTGCTTGAGCCCTCAGCAGGAGTGGTTCGCATCATGGGCCAAGCCGTTGAAGACGGGCGTGTGCATTTGGGCTACGTACCTCAATTTGCAACGTTTCGACGCGACTTCCCTTTGTCGGTTCAAGAAACCGTGATGCACGGACGCTTGGGCCTTCGGCCTTGGTGGTCGCGCATGAATGCGGCTGATTGGCAAGCGGTTGAAAATGCGATGCGTGCCACCAGCGTGCTCGATTTGGCACAACGCTCCATCAGCCAACTGTCAGGCGGACAAATGCAACGCGTGCTCATTGCTCGAGCATTGGCCACCGACCCCAAAGTGTTGTTGCTTGACGAGCCTACGGCCCACGTGGACACAGGCTCAGAGCGCGAATTGTTTGATTTATTGGCACAACTGCGTGAACGCATGTCAATTGTGTTGGTGTCGCACGACGTGGGCTTGGTTTCACAACATGTCGACCACATCGCCTGCATGCACCAGACCCTTGAATGCCACCCTGCTGGTGGAGTCGCCAGCTTGTCATTCCAACGTTTGTATGGCATGCCGGTGAGTTTGGTGGATCACCACCACCATCACACACACGACAATCACCACCATCACTCGCATCACCCTCAGTCCTCCTTTCGCAACGGAGGCCAAGCATGAGCTTTTTTCAAGCATTGGCAGAGCAATCTTTTTTGCAATGGGCCCTCGTGGCAGGGCTGTTGGCTGCACTGAGCAGTGGCGTGGTCGGTACGTTGGTGGTCCTTAAACGCATCACCTTCATGGCCGGTGGCATTGCGCACGCTGTTTTGGGTGGCATGGGGGTGGCCCATTGGCTGGGTTACTCACCCCTGGGTGGTGCTGCTGTGGCGGCCGTGATGGCCGCCTTGGCAGTGGGCTGGATCTCGCGCAAAGGTGGCGAACGCGAAGACATGCTGATTGGCGCTTTGTGGGCGGTTGGCATGGCCGTGGGAATTGTGGCCATTGCACACACGCCAGGCTACAGCACTGATTTGATGAGCTACTTGCTGGGTAACTTGTTGATGGTGTCACCCGAACACGTAGCCTGGATGCTCATGTTGAACGCAGTCATCGTTTTGACATTGCTTCTTCTGTGGCGCCCCATTGTGGCCAGCATCTTTGATGAAGAATTTGCTCGCCTGCGCGGCATCCCCACGTTTGCCATTGAGCTGGCCTTGCTGGTTATCGTTGCGCTGTGTGTGGTGCTGTTGGTTCAGGCCGTTGGCTTGGTGTTGGTCATGGCGCTGATCACCTTACCCGCTGCGACTGCATTGTTGCTATCAAGCTCGCTGGCGCGAATCATGGCCATTGCCACCTTGCTGGCTGCAGCAGAAATCGTCTTTGGCTTAGGGCTGGCTTTTGAAACCGATTCTCCTGCTGGGGCAGTGATTGTGTTGGCATCGGCAGCTGTGTATTTGGTGGTGCTGGCGATTCAAAGATTGAGGTCGCACTAAATGCCATCACCCCAAACAAAAACGCCCCGTGAGGGGCGTTTTGCATGAATTGGCGGAAGCTGTGAGATTCGAACTCACGGAGGGCTTTCACCCTCGCCGGTTTTCAAGACCGGTGCATTCAACCGCTCTGCCAAGCTTCCGTAAGGGTGACATTCTAACCGAGTCAGGGTGCCACTTTTCAGTGGCCCCTGTCATTTGATATCGAACCCTTAGTGGCTAGAGGCAGCCGAAGCGCCGTAACCTGTTTCTGAACGCACCTGCTGAGCCGCAAATGACTCACGTTCTTTGCGAGCGCTGGCACTCCGATCGGTGATCGAGAAGAACCAAATACCCACAAACGCAATGGCCATCGAGAACAAAGCGGGTGAAGTGTAGGGGAACAGGGCCGAGCCTTTGGGGTTACCCAGCGTGGCTTCCCACACCGAGGGCGACACCACGGTCAGGGCTACTGACGAAATCAAGCCCAAGAATCCACCGATCACGGCTCCGCGGGTGGTGCAATCTTTCCAAAGCACTGACATGAACAGCACGGGGAAGTTGGCAGAAGCGGCAATGGCGAAGGCCAACGACACCATGAAGGCAATGTTTTGCTTTTCAAACGCAATGCCCAACACCACGGCGATGATGCCCAGTACCAACGTGGTGATGCGCGACACCTTGAGTTCAGACTTGCTATCGGCTTTGCCATTTTTAAACACGGTGGCGTACAGGTCGTGCGAAACGGCTGATGCACCTGACAACGTCAGACCCGCCACCACGGCCAAAATAGTGGCAAATGCCACAGCCGAGATGAAGCCATAAAACACGTCTCCCCCTACTGACTTAGCCACCAACACAGCGGCCATATTGGCTGTACCTGCTCCACCATGAATCACGCCTTTGGCCGTGTCAGCAAACTCAGGGTTGGTGAGAACCAAGGTGATGGCACCAAAGCCAATGATGAAAATCAGTACGTAAAAATAGCCAATCCATGTGGTGGCCCAAAACACCGATTTGCGAGCCTCTTTGGCATCGGGAACAGTGAAAAAGCGCATCAGCACGTGTGGCAAGCCTGCGGTACCAAACATGAGCGCCATGCCAAACGAAATGGCAGAGATGGGGTCTTTGATAAAGCCCCCAGGCCCCATGATCGATAAGCCCGCAGCAGCAGCCTCTTCGGGCGTTTTACCGGCATTGGCTGCAATGGCAGATTTCACTTCAACACCCTTGGCAAACAAGGCCTCGGGGCTAAACCCAAACTGCGACATCACCATAAAGGCCATGAAGCTGACACCTGCCAGCAACAAGCATGCTTTGATGATTTGCACCCATGTGGTTGCGGTCATGCCACCAAACAGCACATACACCATCATCAGGGCGCCCACAATCACCACCGCCATCCAGTATTCAAGACCAAACAGCAATTTGATGAGCTGACCTGCACCCACCATTTGGGCAATCAGGTAAAAAGCCACCACCACCAAAGTGCCAGAGGCGGCAAAGCCCCGAATGGGTGCTTGACGGAAGCGATAACCGGCCACGTCGGCAAACGTGAATTTGCCCAAGTTGCGCAGGCGCTCGGCCATCAAAAACGTGATGACTGGCCACCCCACCAAGAACCCGATGGAGTAAATCAGGCCGTCGTATCCGCTGGCCATGACAGCTGCAGAAATACCCAAAAACGATGCGGCCGACATGTAGTCGCCCGCAATGGCCAAGCCGTTTTGAAAACCTGTGATGCCACCACCCGCCGTATAAAAATCAGCGGCTGATTGCGTTTTGGCTGCGGCCCATTTGGTAATCCACAGGGTCAACAGCACAAAAGCGCCAAACATGATGATGGCCGTCCAATTGGTGGCTTGTTTGGCCGTTTCGCCCACATCACCACCTGCAGCGCATGCCACGCCAGCAGACAAGGCGAAAGCCAGAGAAAGAAGTTTTTTCATTTGGTGGCCTCGCGCATGATTTCTTCAGTCAGAGCGTCGTAGCGCTTGTTGGCGCGATACACATACAAACCAGTGATCAAAATGGTGAAGACAATGACGCCCATGCCCAAGGGAATTCCCAAACTGGTCACGCCCTCGCCCACCGGCTGTGCCAAAAATGGCTTGTTAAACGCAATGAGGGCGATATAGCCGTAATAGACCACCAACATGATGATTGTCAGCACCACCCCAAAAGTCGTGCGCCCCGATTTCAGCGCTTGATATTTGGGGTTTTGCTGGATTTTTTGGATGACTGGATCGGTCATTCTTGTCTCCAGAAAAAGTGAAAGAAAAGGAAGAACGGTTCAATTTTCTTGAATCGATCTGACCGACTACTGACGTTTTGTTAATACAGTATTCATAAAACCTGACATACATCAGCAATTGCTTAAAGATTTCAAATCAAGGTTTACCTTTGACTCAATATTAAAAATCACATAAGGATGAGAACGATTCTTGTTAAAAATGATACGATCACGCCCTCATCCCTACCCCAAAAAACCCGCATCCATGCTCACTTCACCGATGAACCCGCTGACCCGACAAACACGGGGTGCCATGGTGACGTCTTCATGGGCCAAGAACGGGTTGGCCTGGACACCGTTGCTGCTGGTGTTGTTAATCGCACTGACACTTCCCACTTTGTCGATTTGGGGGTCGTGGCTGCAGTGGGACAGTCAGCAAGCTCAAATGATCGGGCAATTGCTGCATACCGTTCTTCCTGAATATGCTTGGACCTCTTTGTTGCTTTGTGTGGGTGTGGCGGTGGGCGTAATCGCCATGGGAACTGGGGCTGCGGCGTTGGTGACATTGTTTGAGTTTCCGGGAAGACGCTGGCTGGAATGGGCCCTGTTGTTGCCCTTGGCCATGCCCGCATATGTCGTGGCTTATGCCTACACCGATTTTTTTCAGTACAGCGGTCCTTTACAAACCCACCTGCGTACTGCGCTTGGTTTGGAGGGTGCGTTGTGGCCTGATATTCGCAGCACCTGGGGTGCCGTGCTGGTGTTTACTGTGACCTTGTATCCCTATGTTTATTTGTTGGCACGTACCGCACTGCTAGAGCAATCACAACACCTGCATGAAGCCGCGCAGCTGCTGGGGGCTTCACGATGGCGCCGCATTTTGACTGTGTCACTGCCCATGGCCCGACCCGCCATTGCAGCTGGTACCGCTTTGGCCCTGATGGAAACCTTGGCCGACTTTGGAGTCACCAGTTATTTTGGGGTGCAATCGTTCACAGCGGGCATATACAAAGCCTGGCTGTCAATGGACAACATGTGGGTAGCGGGTCAACTGGCAACCGTGCTGTTGTTGGCAGTGGCGTTGCTGTTGACTCTTGAAAAAAATCAGCAACGTCGAATTCGATACGCCCAAACCAAAGTCAGTCCACACACTGCACAGCGCTCAACATTGCAAGCCCAGTCGCATGCCATGCAATGGCTGTTGCTTTCATTGGCATTGGTTCCGCTGATTTTGGGTTTTGTATTGCCAACAGCGGTGTTGATGTGGAGCTGGTTGAGCAATCCCGAGCCCCTCAATGCATCTCGGTTTTGGCTTTGGACTTGGAACAGTTTGTACTTAGCCATGATGGCTGCCGTATTGGCTGTTGTCTTGGCGCTGACGCTGGCGATTTATAAACGCATTTACCGCCATCGTTTGTCTGTCTTCGCCATCAATTGGGTGAGTTTGGGCTACGCCGCACCTGGCGCTGTGGTGGTCGTGGGCATTTTGATGCCCATGATGTTGATGCGCCAACACTGGCCTGATTCGACTTGGTCTTTTGCCATCACTGGAACCAGTGTGGGTTTGGTTTGGGCTTACTTGGTTCGATTCACCTCTGTGGCTGTTCAGTCCATCGAAAGTGGCTACTCGCGCATCCCCAAAGCCTTAGACGAAACCTCTCGCACCTTGGGCATGGTGGGCTGGAAATTGATCAGCCGTGTGCACTTGCCCTTGCTGAAACGCAGCAGCGCAGCCGCCCTGCTATTGGTGTTTGTAGATGTGATGAAAGAACTTCCTGCCACCTTTGTATTGCGCCCTTTTAACCACGACACACTGGCCGTTGTGGCTTATCAATTGGCGCGTGATGAACGCCTGGGCGAGGCAGCCTTGCCGTCTTTGGCATTGGTGTTGGCAGGGTTGATACCCGTCTTGCTGATCAGCAAAAGTCTGCGTCGCAAATCTTGAAACAAGTCCAAACCGGTGGGCTTATTCCCAAAATCCATACGGACATTAACTGATAATGATTCGCATTTGATATATACTTTGATTTCCAATTCATCAGCTCCATAGGAAATCATGAACTCCAGCCTCCAACGATCATTCGTCGCCAGCGTGTTTGTTGCCGCCACATTGGCCGGCGCACAAGCTTCTGAGATCAATCTGTACTCAGCACGCCACTACCCAACAGACGAAGCCATTTACAGCAACTTCACCAAAGCCACCGGCATCAAAATCAACCGAGTTGACGCCGATGACGCCGGCATTGTGGCGCGCCTGAAAGCCGAGGGCGCTGCATCCCCAGCCGATGTGGTGTTGATGGTCGACGCTGCCCGTTTGGCCAAAGCAGAAGAGGCTGGCTTGTTTCAGCCCATTCGTTCTGCAGTGCTTGAAAAAGCCATTCCCGATACCCTTCGTGCCAACGACGGCAAAGGGAACTTCACGTGGTTTGGTTTGTCTACACGCGCACGTGTGATTGTGTTTGACAAGCTCAAATACAAAGCCAGCGACATAGATACATACGAAAAACTGGCTGACGCCAAATTCAAAGGTCAGGTATGTACCCGCTCGGGTTCACACCCATACAACCTGAGCTTGTTTGGTGCCATGGTTGAGCACATGGGCGACGCCAAGACTGAAGCTTGGCTCAAAGGCGTGGTAGATAACATGGCACGCGCCCCCAAAGGCGGCGATACCGACCAAATCAAAGGGGTGGCAGCAGGTGAATGTGGCGTAGCCATTACCAACACCTACTATTTGGCCCGCTTGATTCGTTCTGACAAGCCCGAAGACCGCGCCATTGCAGAAAAAGTGGGCGTGGTGTTTCCCAACCAGAAAAGCTGGGGAACCCATGTGAACATTGCGGGTGGCGCAGTTGCCAAACACAGCAAAAACCGCGACAACGCGATCAAGTTTTTGGAGTACCTGGCCAGCCCCGAAGCCCAAACCGTTTTTGCTAGTGGCAACAACGAATGGCCTGCTGCCAAAGGCGTGAGCATTGACAACCCTGCCCTCAAGGCCATGAGTGGCGGCAGCTTCAAGAGCGAGCTCATTCCGATCAAAGCGGTGGCAGCCAACCAAACCAAGGTTCAGCAAATGCTGGATCGCGTTGGGTACAAATAAGGACTATTCCTCAAGGGGTGATCAGTCGCACCGACGGAAAATAAGTAGCGTAGCGACTGACATCTCGGGTTAACAGGGGCATGCGGCTAACTGCTGCATGTGCCCCGATAAAAAAATCAGACAAAACATGGTGCTTGGCACCTCCTCGGCGCCTGTATTGAATGTGAGCCTTGCCAGCCAAAAATAAAGCTGGTTTGGGTAGTTCTAGCATCGGTAGCAACATGTCACTGAGGGCATCGTCTAACTTTTCAATTCTTGTGAATGAAAGCGATAACTCAGCATAAATGATGGGATTGATCACCAAACGGTGAACCCTGGATTGAGCTTGCAGTTGTGACATGGACCAATCAGCCCATTGCGGATCGTCTTGCAGCACATCAACCAACACATTGGTGTCTACCAACATGATCAGGCTCCACGCAACAGGGCCATCAAATCGTCAGTACGCCAAGCCACGTCTGCCTTGCCTCGAATCGCTTCGAATCGATTTTTTGGCTGACGCACTTTTTCTGACGGATTCAGCACCACCTCGCCTTGATCGTTGACAGCAAAACCAATTGCCATGCCTGGTTTTAAACCCAACGCATCACGAATTTGTTTTGGGATGGTGACCTGCCCTTTGACAGTGAGTGTTGTCGTCATTTGCATTGACCTCATAAGTATTACTTTAAATACTACAGTAATACCTTGTGAATGGCGAGTGAATATTCACGATATGTGAAAACATTTTCAATGTAAAAGGGGATGCTGGGCCTTCTGACTGCGCGCGGGTTACCCAAGTAGAACGATGTAGGGAGAACCACCAACCCTCTGGAGATGTCTAAGGGCTCCCCGCGCGCGCAGAAAAAGCACTAAAAGGAACTAACGTGCGTAATGATAACCATTCTTATTTAGATGTCAAGCTTTTTCTCAAATTTTTTGATATTTTTAGGGGCTTTATGCTTCTGGCAAAAACAGCGCCTGCAGGTCTGACAAAAAGTCAAAGCCCCGCTCAGTCGGGGCCATGCGCTGCCAGTCGCTGGTCATCAACCCCATGGCCTCTGCCTTGCGCAAGGCCCCATCAATAGCACTGGCAGGCAAGCCTGTGCGCTCTGTAAACCACGATCTCTCAAAGCCCTGTCGCAAACGCAAGGCATTCATCATGAATTCAAATGCCAAGTCTTCACGTTTGACTTCGTCACTGCTGGCCAGCGCCCTGCCCTGCGCCGCCATGCGCATATACAAGTTTGGGTCGCGCAATCGCACTTGTCGTACCACGCGGTGGGCAAATGACAACTTGCTGTGAGCGCCCGCCCCAATGCCCAAGTAATCGCCATAGGTCCAGTAATTGAGGTTGTGCCAACACTCATGACCCGACTTGGCATAGGCCGATACCTCATAGCGATTCAACCCAGCTTGCGACGTACAAGCCGTGATCGCATCGAGCATGTCGTAGGCGGTGTCGTCATCGGGCAGGTGGGTGGGAGGACGTGTGGCAAACACCGTGTTGGGTTCTAGTGTGAGGTGATACACCGACACATGCGGCGGCTCAAACGCCATGGCTGTTTGCAAATCGGTTTGCAGCATCGCCAAGGTTTGCCCCGGCAGGGCATACATCACATCCAGGTTGAAGGTATCAAAACACCTGGCGGCCTCTTCTGCCGCGCGCTTGGCCTGATCACCACTGTGCACACGGCCTATGCGCTGCAAGAGATCGTCGTTGAAGGTTTGCACCCCAATCGACAAGCGGGTGATACCTGCTTGAGCAAACGCTGCAAAACGATTAGTTTCAAAGGTACCGGGGTTGGCTTCCAACGTGATTTCGCAGTCTCCACTCAACCGCAATCGAGCGCGAATATCGCTTAGCAACTGAGCAATGGCGTCGGGTGAAAACACACTGGGGGTGCCACCTCCCACAAACACACTGTGCACGGTGCGCCCCCAAATCAGGGGCAACGAAGCATCCAAGTCATCACGCAACGCTTGTAAATAGCGTTGCTCTTGCTCAGGGCTCAAACCTGCTTCGCTCAACGCGTGAGAGTTGAAATCGCAATAAGGGCACTTGCGCAAACACCAAGGCAAGTGCACGTACAAACTTAAAGGGGGCAAGGCCGCCAGCTGCAACGAGCCAGGCCGCATCAAGTGCATCACATCGGGCCCCGCCATGCCGATGTGTTGATCATTGGACAAAGGTTGAACCAGCTTCTGATTCATCCCACATC
>JBEDMU010000042.1:0-3620 GCA_041170945.1 Pseudomonadota bacterium | reverse complement strand
CGCTGCGGCACGTAGGCTTCGGGCTGGTAGTAGTCGTAGTAACTGACAAAATATTCCACCGCGTTGCGTGGAAAAAACTCTCGAAATTCCGAATACAGCTGTGCTGCCAATGTTTTGTTGGGCGCAAACACAATGGCAGGGCGGCCCACCTGGGCAATCACGTTGGCCATGGTGAAGGTTTTGCCCGAGCCGGTCACCCCCAACAGGGTTTGAAACATCTCACCGTCGGCAATGCCTTCAACCAACTTGGCAATGGCGGTGGGCTGGTCGCCGCCCGGCGCAAAGGGTTGAAACAACTCAAACGGCGAGTTGTCAAAGGTCACGAATTGACTCATGGATGTGGATCAAGGTTTGCAGGGAAAAAGGCGTATACAGGCGGGTAAAATGGACATTTTGCCCTAAGGAAAAACAAGATGTCTTTGTTCTCTGCGGTTGAGATGGCCCCTCGCGATCCCATTTTGGGCCTGAATGAACAATTCAATGCCGACACCAACCCCAGCAAAGTCAATCTGGGCGTGGGCGTTTATTACGACGATGCAGGCAAGTTGCCCCTGCTTAAGTGCGTGCAGGCAGCCGAGGCTCAGCTCATGGGCACGCCCAAACCTCGCGGCTATTTGCCTATTGATGGCATTGCCGCCTACGACGGCGCAGTGAAAGGTCTGGTCTTTGGCGCTGACAGCGATGTGGTGCGCTCGGGCCGTGTGGCCACCGTGCAAGCGTTGGGTGGTACCGGCGGTTTGAAATTGGGCGCCGACTTTTTGAAACGTGTCAGCCCCAACGCCAAGGTCTTGATTTCTGACCCCAGCTGGGAAAACCACCGCGCCTTGTTTACCAATGCCGGCTTTCAAGTCGATGCTTATCCTTATTACGACGCTGCCAAATTGGGCATCAACTTTGAAGGCATGTTGGCTTGCCTGAATGCAGCCGAAGCAGGCACCATTGTGTTGTTGCACGCGGTGTGCCACAACCCCACAGGCTACGACCTCACAGCCGACCAATGGACCCAAGTCATCAACGTCATCAAGGCGCGCAACCTCACCGCATTCCTTGACATGGCCTACCAAGGCTTTGGCGCGGGCATTGCCCAAGATGGCAGCGTGATTGGTCGCTTTGCCGACGCTGGCTTGAATTTCTTTGTGTCTACCTCGTTCTCCAAGAGCTTTAGCTTGTACGGCGAGCGCGTGGGCGCGTTGTCGGTGGTGTGCAGCAGCAAAGAAGAATGCGATCGCGTGTTGTCGCAACTGAAAATTGTGATTCGCACCAACTATTCCAACCCACCCACCCACGGGGGTTCTATTGTGGCTACGGTGTTGGGTACCCCCGACTTGCGCGCCATGTGGGAAGCCGAACTGGGCGAAATGCGCGAACGCATCAAGCAAATGCGCGTGGCCTTGGTGCAGGGTCTGAAAGACGCTGGCGTGACGCGCGACATGAGCTTTATCACTCGCCAAGTGGGCATGTTCAGCTATTCGGGCCTGACCAAAGACCAAATGATTCGCCTGCGCAGTGAGTTCGGGGTGTATGGCACCGACACTGGCCGCATGTGTGTGGCGGCGCTCAACAGCAACAACATTGCGCATGTGTGCAAGGCCATTGCGGCAGTGATGTGAACGATCGGCTGCTGCGCATTCAGCAAGCGTTGCCGCAAACGCAATGCACGCGTTGCGGCTACGTCGACTGCAACGCTTATGCGCAAGCGGTGCATGAAGGCAGCGCTGCCATCAATCAATGTCCCCCAGGGGGCACCAGGGGCATTGAACGTTTGGCACACATCATGGGCCAAGCCGTGGTTGCGCTGAACCCCGAGCATGGGGTTGAAGGGCCGCTCACCGTTGCGGTGATTGACGAGTCTTGGTGCATAGGCTGTACGCTGTGCATCAAGGCTTGTCCTGTAGACGCCATCATCGGCACCAACAAGCACATGCACACCGTCATTGAAGCCGATTGCACCGGTTGTGAACTATGCATTCCGGCGTGTCCGGTTGATTGCATTTCGCTGGAGCCTGTGGCCGGCAGTGTGACGGGTTGGGACGCTTGGAGCGACGAACGTGCCCAACAGGCAGAGCAGCGTTACCAGCTGCGCAAGGTTCGCTTGCAACAAGAAGAGCGCGAACACGCCGCTCGTTTAGAAGCCAAGGCGCAGATGAAGTTTGCCGACCTAGAGGCGCACAGCCAACACACCGACCCAGTTGTCCTAGACAAAAAGAGGGCGGTGATTGAGGCGGCTTTGGCACGTGCGCGGGCGAAACAGGGCAAGGTGGAGTAAAAATCCTAAATAAATCAGTGCCTTTTCAAAGACCAAGCAAATTTGTCGGACTTTGCTATAATTGACAACAGCACTCGGGTAATCGGGTTTTTAACCACCAAACCAATCTGAAGGAGCCCCTCATGCGACTCACCACCAAAGGCCGTTTTGCCGTGACCGCCATGGTCGATTTGGCCCTGCGCCACGACACGGGTCCCGTCACGTTGGCAGCCATCAGCCAGCGTCAAGATATTTCCTTGTCTTACCTTGAGCAGCTGTTTGGCAAGTTGCGTCGCCACCAGTTGGTTGAATCTACCCGTGGGCCAGGCGGCGGCTATACCTTGGCCCGCCAGCCTGCCGACATTTCGGTCGCCGATGTGATTTTGGCGGTTGACGAGCCTTTAGACGCCACCCAGTGCGGCGGCAAAGAAAACTGCTTGGGCGAGCATAACCGTTGCCTGACTCACGAGCTGTGGGCCGAGCTCAATGAACGCATGGTTGAGTTTTTGGATTCGGTGAGTTTGCAAAAGTTGGTGAACGACCAGCATGCCAAGGGCGTGACCATTGCCAAGCCTGAGTCGGTTCCGTTGTTGCGTCGTGCCATTTCGGCCACCAACCCTGTGGCCAACAAGCCCATGCGCGTGAATGCACCCAACTCGGTATTTGCGTTGGCTGGGGCTAGCAAATAAACACCTCAAACACCTGATTGTTGATTCAACCCAAACCACTACACGCTTTGCAACATGAGCAGCACACCGCACTTTCCCATTTACATGGATTACAGCGCCACC
The DNA here is from genome assembly GCA_041170945.1 of Pseudomonadota bacterium. Lineage (GTDB taxonomy): Bacteria > Pseudomonadota > Gammaproteobacteria > Burkholderiales > Burkholderiaceae_C > RS62. The sequence continues at coordinate 584 of JBEDMU010000042.1, read as the reverse complement.
AACCCGGTGGATCCCCGCGTGGTCGACGCCATGATTCCATGGTTGTACGAGCACTTTGGCAACCCCGCGTCACGCAGTCATGCGTGGGGCTGGGAGGCCGAAAAAGCGGTTGAACAAGCCCGTGCTCAAGTGGCGGCCCTTATCAACGCCGACCCTCGTGAAATTGTGTGGACCAGTGGCGCCACCGAATCAAACAACTTGGCATTAAAAGGTGCTGCCCACTTTTACAAGACCAAGGGCAAGCACATCATCACCGTCAAAACCGAGCACAAAGCGGTGCTTGACACCTGCCGCGAACTCGAGCGCCAAGGCTTTGAGGTCACTTACCTGGACGTGCAAGAAGACGGCTTGGTCAACCTGAAATCGCTGGAAGCAGCCATGCGCCCCGACACGATTTTGGTCAGCGTCATGTTTGTCAACAACGAAATTGGTGTGATTCAAGACGTTGAGGCCATTGGCCAGCTGTGCCGTTCGCGCGGCATTGTGTTTCATAGCGACGCCGCTCAAGCCACTGGCCGTGTTGACATTGATTTGTCCAAGTTGCCCATCGACCTCATGAGCCTGACTTCGCACAAAACCTATGG
>JBEDMU010000041.1:0-3329 GCA_041170945.1 Pseudomonadota bacterium | reverse complement strand
ATCAACGAAGCGTTTGATGTCAGCATTCCCGACCAAGAATTTGAAACCATCGGCGGATTTATTGCCGATGACATGGGCCATGTTCCGCGCCGGGGTGAGCAACACGAATTGCAAGGGCTGCGTTTTACCGTGATGCTGTCGCGGGGTGGAGTGGTGCGTTGGTTCAAGGTCTCGCCTATTTCGTCCTGATTCTGGCGGGCTTGGCTCGTGCGGCGGCGCTGGCTTGGCCCACGACTGCTTGGGTGCCCCCCACGTTGCAATACGGCGAGCCCTCTTGGCTGCTATCGGCTGTGGGTTTTTGCTTGGCTTTTATAGGCTTGCGCATCACGCTTCCATCGAGTGGCTCTTGGTGGCATCTGTGGGTAAGAGCCACCGTGCTGGTGTCGGTCACGCTGCTGGCGACTTGGCATTGGGTCACCTATTCGATGCATGTATTTGGCGGCTTGCCTTTGTTGGCTGCCTGGGCCGCTGCAGCCGCATTGGCTGTATTTTTGGCCCTTCAATCGGGTTTGATGTTGGCATTCGCCGCCAAAGGAATGCAAGGTCGCAGTGCTGGTGTCTCGGCGTTGATCTTTGCTGCTGGTTGGTTGTTGCATGAGTGGGTACTCACGTCATGGTGGTCTGGTTTCCCTTGGGGAGAAAGTGCCATGCCATGGTTGAGCGTGGCTGGTCACTGGCCCAGCTGGTTGGGGTCGGGTGTCGCAGGCGCCCTGTTGGCGGGGTTGTTTGCATGGCTCGTGTCCGTATGGATGCAACCCCGCACCACGATTTGGCGACGGGGGATGCCGGTACTGCTCCTCGTGCTGCTGGTGTGGCCTTTTGGTCATTTACAGTCGCTCGATTTCACACAGGCAGGCAAGAAGACCTCGGTAGCACTTTTGCAAACGCAAGTACGGCAAGACGTCAAGTTTGACGAACAGGCCGGTTTGAAGCCATTGTTGTCGTGGGTGGCGCAGTCGTTGCGTGCGATCGATGCCGAAGTGGTGGTGTGGCCCGAAACAGCCATTCCGCTGATGAGCAACGATCCAAGAGTGGCTTTGTTGCACGCGCAGGCCGTGTCACGAATGCCATCCCATCAGGCTTGGGTCGTGGGGTTGCCCGTGACACAGCCTAAGACGCAACACGATGAAGGTGTTGCCCTGTCGACTCACCCAAGCCATGGATCTGATGGGGCTCCCTATTTCAACGCGGTGCAGTGGTGGCATGTCGGTCAGGTTTCGCCGCAGCACGCGCCTGGGTATGCCAAGGCGCATTTGGTGCCCTTTGGTGAATTTGTGCCGTTTGGCTTTCGCTGGTTTGTCGATGCCATGAACATTCCCATGAGCGATTTTTCTTCGGGTGGCTTGACTCAGGCTCCCATTGAGTGGGCGGGCCAACGGTGGGCATCGACCATTTGTTACGAAGACTTGTTTGGGGTGGAATTGGCCCGGCGCATGGGAACCACGTCCAATCTTCCCACGGTGTGGCTCAATCACAGCAATTTGGCATGGTTTGGCCCTGGAGTGGCACCGTATCAGCATGCACAAATTGCACGTTGGAGAGCAGCTGAATTGGGTCGCCCCATGCTGCGGTCAACCAACACGGGAATGACGGCCGTCATCGATCACCAGGGACGTGTCTTGGACCAACTAGAGCCGCAGGCGCGTGCGGTGTTGGTGTCGTCGGTTCAAGGGCGCACGGGCATGACTCCTTACGTGCGATGGGTCAATTGGCCATGGGTCTGGGAAGGGCTGCTGGCAGCATCGGCGCTGTTGGTGTTGGTGGCGTGGGCCGACAGGATGCAAAGGCTAAAATAGATCGTTTGGGTGCTCTTCGGCACCCGCCTTATCAGGCGTATCTCGCATGCTGACTTTTCAACAAATGATTCTCGCGCTGCAGTCTTATTGGGACCGCCAGGGCTGTGCGCTGTTGCAACCGTATGACATGGAAGTGGGGGCCGGCACCAGCCACACGGCCACTTTTTTGCGAGCATTAGGGCCAGAGCCTTGGAAGGCTGCATATGTTCAACCCAGCCGCCGCCCGAAAGACGGTCGGTATGGCGAAAACCCCAACCGCCTGCAACATTACTATCAATACCAAGTGGTGCTCAAGCCCGCACCCGAGAACATCCTTGATTTGTATTTGGGCAGTCTGGAAGCGCTCGGTTTCGACCTCAAAGCCAACGACATTCGATTTGTTGAAGACGATTGGGAGAACCCGACGTTGGGAGCTTGGGGCTTGGGTTGGGAGGTTTGGCTTAACGGCATGGAAGTCACCCAATTCACCTACTTCCAACAGGTGGGAGGCATTGATTGCAAGCCCGCTACTGGCGAAATCACTTACGGCTTGGAGCGCTTGGCCATGTACTTGCAGGGCGTGGACAACGTCTACAAGCTCAAGTGGACCGACACGCTTACGTATGGCGACGTTTACTTGCAAAACGAGCAAGAGCAGTCTGCTTACAACTTCGAGCACAGCGATGCGGAGTTTTTGTTCACGGCATTTGGTGCGCACGAAAAGCAAGCCCAGTACCTGATGGAGCAGCAATTGGCATTGCCCGCTTACGAGCAAATTCTCAAAGCGGCACACACGTTTAATTTGCTTGACGCACGAGGCGCCATCAGCGTGACAGAGCGTGCGGCCTACATCGGGCGCATTCGAAATTTGGCCCGTGCCGTGGCGCAAAGCTATGTTGACAGCCGCGAACGGCTGGGTTATCCGTTGGCACCGCGTGAGTGGGTTGCAACTCTACCGAAGAAAGCGGCCTGATCATGAATGCCACATTGCTTGTTGAATTGTTTGTAGAAGAACTGCCACCCAAGGCACTCAAGCGCCTGGGCGAAGCGTTTGCAACCGTTTTAACTGAGCAGTTGCAAAAGCAGGGCTTGGTGGGCGACGGCTCGCAAGTCACGCCTTATGCAACGCCTCGTCGGTTGGGCGCCCGTGTGACCCAGGTGTTGTCGAAGGCGCCGCAGCGCTTGCAAGTGAGCAAGCTCATGCCCGTCGCCGTGGCACTCAACAGTGAAGGGCAAGCCACACCAGCGCTGCTCAAAAAATTGCAATCGCTGGGTCTGGATGCATCGGTGTTGCCCCAACTCAAACGGGTCAGCGACGGCAAAGCTGAAGTGCTCATGCATGAAGCCATGGTCGATGGGGTCAGCCTGCAAGCTGGATTGCAGCTGGCATTGGAAGAAGCGGTTGCCAAGCTGCCTATACCCAAGGTCATGACGTACCAACTGTTTGACGGTTGCGAGTTGCCCGGTTGGAGCAGTGTGAAATTTGTACGTCCTGCACACGGCTTGGTGGCGTTGCATGGTGATCAGGTGGTGCCGGTATCGGTGTTGGGATTG
>JBEDMU010000040.1:0-2518 GCA_041170945.1 Pseudomonadota bacterium | reverse complement strand
CCATTTGCATGGTATCGCATCGCATTTGGCGCTTTTATTTTGATCAGCGATGCTTTGGGCTGGGGGCTGTGGTCACATGGCGCGTAAAGCGCGATCGATAGCTTGAGCGGTTTCGATGGGTTTTTCCATCGGAAACAAATGCCCCCCTTCGACCACCTGCCAAGCCAATCCGGGCTGAGCTGCGATGAGCTTGCCAGCAAACCCTTGTTGGGCGTATTTCATCTCTTCTGATTCACTGCCAGCAATATAGGCCAGCGGGCATTGCAAAGGATGCTTGCGCACAAATGCAGGCAAGTTGTCGGGCAGGGTTTGGTAAATGGCCATTTCCACATCGCGATCAAAGTGCAATTCGTAACGCACTTGGCCTTGAGGGGTCGCTACTTCGCGTGTCCCCATGCGCACATAGTCGTTGAGGACGTCGGGGTGCCAACGTTGAAACAAAGGTTTTTTCGCAAAGCCCTGGTGCACCGACTCCAGATCTGGCCAGTGCGTGCGCCGGCGCATGGCGCCTACTACCAACGGAGTTTTGTCGATCATTCCAGTGCGTTTGGCCAAAGACAAAGCCGTTCTTCTAAAGCCAGACATCAGCGGTGAGTCCAGCACCACCACGCCACGAATGCGGTGTTCACCCATGCGTGGAAATTTGCCAGCACAAAACAGACTCAAAATACCGCCCAACGAGTGACCTACCAGCCAAGCGTCTCGGTTTTCTTGATGCATGGCATGAGCCACAAAATCGGCTAACTCTTGTGTAAGGTGAGGCCAGTTATGGGTAACCGGGTAACGTGCGTTGTGACCAAAGCGGTCGACCACATGAACATGGTGCCCCAGTTGCGATAGCTTGTCGGTGACCAAGCGATAGGTGCTGCCCGGAAAGCTGTTGGCGTGTGAAAAAACAATCAAAGGACGCTTCATGGTGGAAATGGCGACGCAATCGGCTGCTGGGTTAAATCAGCTTGTCCATCGGGGTGACAATCTTCTTGATTGGCGAGTGGCGACCTGCAGGAGGATTGATCGGGAAGTGTGATTCGCGATCGGGTGTCCAAGCTGGGTTTTCAATGCTGTCAAACGCCAAGCGCAGGCGCGCCCCCCAATTGTTGTGCAGCATTTGGAAGTAAGGGTTGTGTTCGTCGATGCACAGGACATGCTCGGTTTGAAGGGTATCGCGTTCGTACACCACCAAGTCCAAAGGCAGACCTACCGATAAATTGGATTTGAGAGTGGAGTCCATCGATACCAAAGCACATTTGGTGGCGTCTTCCAGCGAAGTATCGGGTGTGAGCATGCGGTCCAATATGGGCTTGCCATATTTAGATTCGCCAATTTGAAAGAACGGCGTTTCGGCGGTTGCTTCGATGAAGTTGCCTGCTGAATACATTTGAAACAAACGCGGCGCTTCTCCCGCAATTTGGCCGCCAAAAATCAGCGACACATTGAAGTCAAGGCCAGAGGCTTTCAATGCTTCCCCATCACGCATGTGCACATGACGCACAGCAGCACCCAACACGCGTGCCGCATCGAACATGCTGCGCGCATTCCAAATGGTCAGCGGTTCATCAAAGTCGGGATCAACCAGTTGCTGGGTTTGCAGGACTTCGCGCACCGACTGTGAAATGCTCAAGTTGCCCGCTGACAGTAACACCATGAAACGGTCGCCAGGGCGCTCGTACACAATGCACTTGCGAAACATGCTGATTTGGTCAAGGCCTGCGTTCGTGCGTGAATCGGATAAAAAAACCATGCCTTGTTTGAGTTTGACGGCAACACAGTAAGTCATGACGAAGTCGCTTTTTTCTTGAGTTGATACAGGAGATCGAGAGCATCTCGGGGAGAAAGCTCATCTGGATTGATGGCAAGCAATTGTTGTTCCACCTCGGATATCACAGACTCAGCTGCAGGGGGCTCGGGTTGAACAAACAAATCGGTTTGTTGGGTTTGCGACTGGCGCAAGTGTTGCATCGATTCGAGGTTATGGCGAGCGTGTTGAATCACGCTGCTTGGAACGCCGGCCAAGCGAGCTACATGGACGCCAAAGCTTCGGCTGGCTGGGCCGGCCTCGAGTTGATGCAGAAACGTGACCCCATGTTTGCCCGATTCAACCGCACTGACATGCATGTTGATCGCTTGTTTACAGCGCTGTGGCATGTCGGTGAGTTCGAAATAGTGCGTTGCAAACAGCGTCAACGCTCGATTTTTATCGTGCAAGTGAGTGGCAATTGCCGAAGCCAGAGCCAATCCGTCTTCGGTAGAGGTGCCTCTGCCAATTTCGTCCATGAGCACCAACGATTCAGAGGTGGCACGACGCAAAATCAGGGCAGCTTCGGTCATCTCGACCATGAATGTGGATTGCGCATGGGCCAGATCGTCTGAAGCCCCAATGCGGGTGAGGATGGCGTCTAGGGGCCCAATTCGGCATTCGGCTGCAGGCACATAGCTGCCCACGCTGGCAAGCAGGGCAATGATGGCCACTTGCTTCATGTAGGTCGATTTACCGCCCATGTTGGGGCCGGTGATGATG
>JBEDMU010000039.1:0-4438 GCA_041170945.1 Pseudomonadota bacterium | reverse complement strand
CTGGCACCCGATGTGAAATCACTCGAAGGTCCCAGTGGCACCGAAGTCGATTTCACCGATTTGCATGCATGGTGTGAGGTGTATTTGCCAGGTGCTGGCTGGATTGGGCTAGACCCCACCTCGGGATTGCTGGCTGGCGAAGGCCACATTCCCTTGGCATGCACCCCCCAGCCTTCAGCTGCCGCCCCCATTCAAGGCCTGATCGACGAATGCGAAGTCCAGTTTCATCACGAGATGTCGGTCACCCGCGTGTACGAATCGCCCCGCGTCACCAAGCCCTACACCGACGCACAATGGCAAGCGGTTCTGAATTTGGGTGAAGCCGTTGACCAGCGTTTGCAAGCAGGCGATGTGCGTTTGACCATGGGCGGTGAGCCCACGTTTGTGGCCAACCACAACCGCGATGCAGCCGAGTGGAACACCGATGCCTTGGGCCCCACCAAACGCGCTTATGCCACCGAGTTGGTTCACAAGTTACGCGCGCAATATGGTGATGGTGGGTTTTTGCATTTGGGGCAAGGCAAGTGGTATCCGGGCGAACAGCTGCCGCGGTGGGCGCTGAGCATTTATTGGCGCGCCGATGGCGAACCCATTTGGCACAACCCTGCCTTGTTTGCCGATGAGCGTCAACCCACGCACATGACAGCCGATCACGCCAAGCAGTTCATGCAAGTGCTTACCCAAAAACTGGGACTCAGTGACGAGCATGTGCAACCTGGTTACGAAGACACGTGGTACTACCTGTGGCGCGAGCGGCGCCTACCGGTGAACGTGGATCCGTTTGACGCCCGTCTGGATGACGAATTGGAGCGCGTGCGCTTGCGCCGGGTATTTAGCCAACAACTCGATGCGGTGGTGGGTTACGCCCTGCCCTTGCAATGCCAATCTCCCTCGCTCAGCGGACCGCGTTGGTCAACGGGGCCTTGGTTCTTTCGCGACGAGCGCATGTATTTGATCCCGGGTGATTCGCCCATGGGGTACCGGTTGCCACTCGATTCTTTGCCTTGGGTCAGTGCCAGCGACTACCCCTGGAACATCGAACAAGATCCGTTTGCTGCTCGTGCACCCCTGCCCTCAGCAGCCGCCATACGTCGGCAAAGCGAGGCACGCAAGTCAACAGCCGCTGTTGGCATGGCTCAAACAGCCAAAGGCACACCACAGCCTGTGGCCATGCCTGCGCGTTTTGAATCGGCGGCTGGAATCACGCGAACGGCCTTGGTGGTGGAAGCACGTGACCCCATGCGTGCCAACGGCCCCAAAGCCGAACGCCAACATGGCGGCAACAACAGTGTGTTGTATGTGTTCATGCCCCCCTTGACACACCTAGAAGACTATTTGGATTTGCTATCGGCCATTGAAGCCACTGCGCAGGAACTGGCCATGCCTGTGGTGCTGGAAGGCTACCCCCCACCGCGCGATGCCCGATTGAAGCTGTTACAAGTGACCCCCGACCCAGGCGTGATTGAGGTGAACATTCATCCGGCACACAACTGGAAAGAATTGGTCGAGCACACCGAGTTTTTGTACCAGGCCGCGTTTGAATCGCGCTTGTCTGCAGAAAAATTCATGACCGATGGTCGCCACACCGGCACAGGAGGCGGCAATCACATGGTCTTGGGTGGTGCCACCCCAGCTGATAGTCCGTTTTTGCGCAGGCCCGAACTGTTGGCCAGTTTGATTTTGTATTGGCACAACCATCCCAGCCTGAGCTATTTGTTCAGTGGCTTGTTCATTGGGCCCACCAGCCAAGCGCCTCGCATCGACGAAGCTCGCAACGATCAGGTCTACGAACTTGAAATTGCTTTGCGTGAAATCGTCAACAACCGTCAGCGTTACGGCCAAGACATGCCTCCTTGGATGCTCGACCGCGTGCTGCGCAACATCTTGATTGACGTGACCGGCAACACCCACCGCAGCGAATTTTGCATAGACAAAATGTATTCGCCCGATTCAGCTACAGGGCGTTTGGGCTTGCTCGAGTTGCGAGCTTTTGAAATGCCACCTCATGCCCGCATGAGCGTGGTGCAGCAACTCTTGCTGCGAGCCTTGGTGGCACGTTTTTGGGATCAGCCCTACACGGCTCCCGTGACTCGATGGGGCACCGAGCTGCACGATCGATACATGATGCATCACTGGATTGCACAAGACTTCAACGATGTGCTCACTGACATGCGAGACAGTGGCTTTGCATTTGACCCAGCATGGTTTGCGCCTCATTTCGAATTTAGATTCCCCAAAGTGGGCGACTTGCACATTCAAGGGATGGCACTGACCTTGCGCAACGCCCTTGAACCCTGGCACGTGATGGGGGAAGAAGGCGCCATTGGTGGCACCGTGCGTTACGTCGATTCGTCACTCGAGCGCGTTGAAGTGCATGTGTCGGGACTCAACCCATCTAGACACAGCATCACGGTGAACGGCAAAGCACTGCCCTTGCAACCCACCGGTACCGTTGGTGAATATGTCGCCAGCGTGCGTTACAAAGCATGGAACCCGCCTTCGGCTTTGCACCCCACCATTGGGGTACACGCCCCATTGGTGTTCGACGTGGTCGACACTTGGATGAAGCGGTCGATTGGCGGCTGCCAATACCATGTCGCACACCCAGGTGGACGCAACTACGACACCTTCCCCATCAATGCCTACGAAGCTGAAAGCCGTCGTTTGGCAAGATTTTTCCGCATGGGACATACGCCAGGTTCGATGCGCACCAGCTTCATCCCTGCAGTCGGTGCACCAGCCAGTCGTGAATTTCCATTTACGCTCGATTTGCGTCGACAATAAGGGGCATGCAACAGCCCCCGTCTGTCCCTTCATTTCCCATCACGTCTGACAGCACCATACTGCTGCCAGACAGTTACCAAGTGCCCAAGGGGCACTGGGACGAGTTGCGCGGCTGCGCCCTGTGGCCTTTGTTTCTTCAACACTTGGGGCCAGAGGGCTTGCAAGCTTTAGACCAACGCTCCGACGAACTGCAGCGACAGGTCAACGACAACGGCGTCACCTACAACGTTTACACGCCTAGCGATACTCCACAAAGGCCATGGTCACTCGACCTCTTGCCTTTGCTGCTCGACGCCCAAAGCTGGCAACAAATTGAACAAGGGGTATTGCAGCGCGTGCGTTTGCTGGAGCACATCATGGCCGATGTGTATGGTTCGCAACAACTCGTTCAGCGTGGCTTGCTGCCTGCAGCCTTGGTTCATGGACACCCCGGTTATTTGCCATCGATGCATGGCCACCAACCGGTGGGGGGACGTTTTTTGCATGTGGCTGCATTTGATTTGGCACGAGGACCCGATGGATTGTGGTGGCTGTTGGCCCATCGCGTTCAGGCTCCTTCGGGTCTAGGGTACTTGCTTGAAAACCGCATCTTGGTGTCGAGGCAGTTTCCTGAAACCTTTGACGATTTGCGCATTCAACGCCTGGCGCACACGTACCGCACGTTGTATGAAGGTCTGAAGGCCAGTTGTCCAGTGGCCCAAGGAGAAACACCACACGTGGCTTTGCTCACGCCAGGCCCTTACAACGAAACCTATTTTGAACACGCCTATTTGGCGCGTTATTTGGGTTTGTCACTGGTGCAAGCTGGCGATCTCACCGTGCGCGACAACCGCCTTTATTTGAAGACCCTGAGCGGTTTACAGCGCGTGCATGGACTTCTCAAGCGGGTCGACGACAGCTGGCTCGACCCATTGGAATTGCGCGCCGATTCAAGCCTAGGGATACCGGGTTTGTTGCAAGCCATCCGCAGCGGCGAAGTGCTGGTCGCCAACACACCGGGATCGGGGTTTTTAGAGTCCAACGCTCTGCTGGGTTTCATGCCTGCGTTGGCACGCGAAGTTCTTGATGAAGAACTGGTATTGCCGGCCATCCCAAGCTGGTGGTGTGGTGAATCCTCTGCCATTCCCGATGCTTTGCAGCAACTGGCCGATGGCGTGATCAAACCCACGTACCCCCAAGAGGGTCAGCGTTCAAGCTTTGAGCCCACCATGGGTCGCGATTTGTCTGAACGCGAGCACGATGCTTGGTGCGCCCGCATTTTGCACGATCCTGAGTCACACACTGTGCAGCAATGGCTGCCTTCTTCTTGCCTGCCGGTATGGGTTTCCCACCCCGGTCAAGCGTCTCAACTGAAATCGCAACATGTGGTGTTGCGCGTGTTTGCGGTGGCCCATGCTTCAGGCGATTGGCAGGTTTTGCCAGGTGGCTTTGCGCGACTCAGTGAAAACGAAAACACCACGTCCATGCAGCGCGGTGGCAGCACGGCCGACGTGTGGGTGCAAGCGGCCGAGCAAGAATCGGTGAGCACCGTGAGCTTGCTACACCAAGGCTTGCCGCCGGCTCGACAAGAACGCCACGTCACCAGCCGCGCCGCTGAAAACTTGTTCTGGATGGGTCGCTACACCGAGCGCAGCGAAAACACGGCTCGGTTTGT
>JBEDMU010000038.1:0-18841 GCA_041170945.1 Pseudomonadota bacterium | reverse complement strand
CCAGGTGCAACCTGTGGCGCAATACGTGGCTCAATTGCAAAAAGAATATCAAGCCGCCAAACAGCGTGTTTGTCGTTGACTTAAGAGCCGTTGCGCAGAGCGTTCAAAATCTTTTGGCCCGCGCGTCCGGTGGCCTCGTGCCCCAAGCGCAATTGCTCGGCTTTGACGGCATTGCGGGTGCGTTCACCAATGTAACCATCGATGGCACCCACATCGTGTCCACGAGATGCCAGCAGGGTTTGCAATTCACGGCGCTCGGCACGTGACAAACCCGCGTCATCGGTGGGCCAAGGGGTGGCAAATTTACCTGCACCACGCAACCGATCTGACAGGTGTGCAATCGCCAAGCCGTAGTTCTCGCTGGCGTTGTAACGGTAAATAGCGTCAAAGTTTTGGGTGACCAAAAACACCGGTCCGTTGACCCCAGCAGGCATGAGCAATCCGGCCTTGACATCGTTGTCCCAAGCAATGGGCTTGTTGTTCACCAAGGTCACACCGCGTTTTTTCCATTCAGATACGGTGCGCTTGTTTTTGCGGCCCTCGCCATTGGCATCAAAGCCAGCGGGTAACTTCACTTCAGCACCCCAGGTCAAATCGGCCAACCAGCCAGCGTCTTGCAAAAAACGCGCGGTAGAGCCCAAGGCATCGGCGTTAGAGGTGATGAGGTTGCGTTTGCCGTCGCCATCGAGGTCGACAGCCAAGCGCTCGAATGTAGAGGGCATGAATTGGGTTTGACCAAATGCGCCAGCCCATGAGCCCTTGAAGCTGCTGCTAGGAAAATCGCCCGACTGCACAATGCGCAGGGCGGCAAACAGCTCTTGGGTAAAAAAGGGTTGACGACGTCCCATGCAACTCAGGGTTGCCAACGAGCGAACAATGGCGAACGAACCCAACGACCGGCCGTATCCGCTTTCAATACCCCACACCGCCGTGGTGGTGGCGGGGTCAACGCCAAATCGTTTTTGCGCTTCGTTCAAGGCAGCGGTGTGACTTTGCATGGCACGCAGACCATCGACTACGCGTTCGTCGTCGACCAAACTGGCCATGTAATCCCAAACAGGCATGACGAATTCGGGTTGTGTGCTCAGGCGCTCAACCAAACTCACGTTGGGCGCCAAGTCTGACATTTCGGCTTTCCACACCTGAGCCTGTATGCCCGCATCGCGTGATTGCGATTCGAGTTTTTTCAGGCAAGCCTGCCACTCATTAGGGGTAATAGAGGCCGCGGAAGGGGATGCGCCAGAGGCAGTGGATGTTTGCGCCCAGGCCAATGGCGCAAGGCCTGCAGACAGCAAAATGAGGGTACTGAAAGCAAACACATGCCAGCTGCGCGAGCGGGTTGATGACAGGGTTGAATCAAAGGCTCGCGCAAAAACTGGCATGGGCATGGTCAGGTAAAGAAGTCTTTCGCTTTTTCAAACCAGCCCTTGTCGTTGGGGCTGTGTTTGTGTCCGTTTTTGTGCAGCGACTCGTGAAGTTCTTTCAAGAGCTTGCGCTGATGCTCGGTGAGTTTAACAGGCGTTTCGACTTCGATGTGACAGTACAAATCACCGGCCAGACTCGAGCGCACACCCTTGATGCCTTTGCCACGCAAGCGAAATACCTTGCCCGTTTGGGTGCCATCGGGAATGTCGATAGTCGCTTTACCCGCCAGTGTGGGCACATCGATTTCGCCACCCAGCGCAGCAGTGGTGATGGATACGGGAACCTTGCAGTGCAGGTCGTCGCCATCGCGTTCAAAGATATCGTGCTTGCGCAATCGAATTTCAATGAACAAATCGCCGTTGGGACCGCCGTTTTCGCCGGGCTCACCGTTGCCGGCACTGCGAATGCGCATGCCGTCGTCGATGCCAGCGGGAATTTTGATTTCGAGGGTCTTTTGTTTTTTGACTTTGCCCTGGCCATGACAGCTGGTGCAGGGGTCGCTGATGATTTTGCCCGAGCCACGGCAGTGCGGGCAGGTTTGCTGCACGCTAAAGAACCCTTGGCGCATTTGCACCACACCCGAACCATGGCAGGTTGAGCAGGTTTTGGCCGAGGTGCCAGGCTTGGCACCCGTGCCATGACACGTGTCGCAATCGTCCCATGAGGGAATACGAATTTGGGTTTCTTTGCCTGCAGCAGCTTCTTCCAGTGTGATTTCCATGGCGTACGACAAGTCGTTGCCACGGTATACCTGGCGCCCACCACCGCCGCCAGCGCGTCGTCCTCCACCGCCAAAAATGTCGGAGAAGATGTCGCCAAAGGCATCGCCAAAGCCGCCAAATCCTTCGGCGCCTCCGGGACCACCACGCATGTTGGGGTCAACCCCCGCATGGCCAAATTGGTCGTAGGCCTGGCGCTTGGAGGCATCAGAAAGAATCTCGTAGGCCTCTTTGACCTCTTTGAACTTTTCTTCGGCGCTCTTGGCTGCATCACCCTGATTGCGGTCAGGGTGATGCTTCATCGCCAGCTTGCGATAAGCCTTTTTGATTTCTTCATCGCTGGCGTTCTTGGGTACGCCCAGAACGTCGTAAAAGTCTTTTTTCGAGGCCATCAGTCTTTCTTGACTTCCTTGATTTCAGCATCGACGATGTCGTCAGCTTGTGCGGCTTTGGAATCTGCACCGCCGGCGGCGCCCGCAGCTGCTTGCTGCGCTTGCATGTCGGCGTACATTTTCTCACCCAATTTTTGGCTCACCGTCATCAGGGCTTCGGTTTTGGCTTCGATGTCGGCCTTGTCGTCGCCTTTCACAGCTTCTTCCAAGGTTTTCACGGCTTCTTCAATGGCGGTCTTTTCAGATGCATCGATTTTGTCGCCGTATTCTTTGAGGCTCTTGTTGACGCTGTGAATCATGGCCTCGCCTTGGTTGCGAGCCTGCACCAGTTCGACTTTTTTCTTGTCTTCGCTGGCATTGGCTTCGGCGTCTTTCACCATTTGCTCAATCTCGGCTTCTGACAGACCTGAGTTGGCTTTGATGGTGATTTTGTTTTCTTTGCCCGTGCCTTTGTCTTTGGCGTTGACGTGCAAGATGCCGTTGGCGTCGATGTCAAACGTGACTTCAATTTGGGGCACGCCACGGGGTGAAGGAGGAATACCTTCAAGGTTGAATTCACCCAACAACTTGTTGCCAGCGGCCACTTCGCGCTCACCCTGGAACACCTTGATGGTGACCGCGGGCTGGTTGTCGTCGGCCGTTGAAAACACCTGGCTGAACTTGGTGGGGATGGTGGTGTTCTTTTGAATCATCTTGGTCATCACGCCGCCCATGGTCTCAATGCCCAAAGACAGCGGAGTCACGTCAAGCAACAGCACGTCGGAACGGTCGCCCGACAACACTTGTCCTTGAATCGCAGCGCCCACGGCCACGGCTTCGTCAGGGTTGACGTCGCGACGGGGCTCTTTGCCAAAGAATTCTTTGACCTTGTCTTGCACCTTGGGCATGCGGCTCATACCGCCCACCAAAATCACATCGTGAATGTCGCTGGCAGAAACGCCTGCATCTTTCATGGCCATGCGGCAAGGCGCAATGGTACGTTCAATGAGGTCTTCGACCAGGCTTTCCAGTTTGGCGCGGGTCAACTTGATGTTCAGGTGTTTGGGGCCAGAAGCGTCTGCTGTGATGTAGGGCAGGTTGATGTCGGTTTGCGTGCTGTTAGAGAGCTCAATCTTGGCTTTTTCAGCGGCTTCTTTCAGGCGCTGCAGGGCCAACACGTCTTTGGTCAGGTCAACGCCCGATTCTTTCTTGAATTCGGCAATGATGAAATCGATGATGCGTTGGTCAAAATCTTCGCCACCCAAGAAGGTATCGCCGTTGGTGGACAGCACTTCAAATTGCTTCTCGCCATCGACGTCGGCAATTTCAATGATGGAAATATCAAATGTGCCACCGCCCAAGTCATACACGGCGATTTTGCGATCGCCTTTGCCGGCTTTGTCCAAGCCAAAGGCCAATGCCGCAGCGGTAGGTTCGTTGATGATGCGCTTGACATCAAGGCCAGCAATGCGGCCTGCATCTTTGGTGGCTTGACGTTGTGAGTCGTTGAAGTAAGCAGGCACCGTGATCACGGCTTCGGTCACAGCTTCGCCCAAGTAATCTTCGGCGGTTTTCTTCATTTTGCGCAGGACTTCGGCGCTGATTTGAGGAGGAGCCATTTTTTGGCCACGTGCCTCGACCCATGCGTCACCGTTGTCGGCTTTGACAATGGCAAAAGGCATCAGGTTGATGTCTTTTTGCACTTCTTTTTCTTCAAAGCGGCGGCCAATCAAACGCTTGACGGCGTACAGGGTGTTGCGGGGGTTGGTGACGGCCTGGCGCTTGGCAGACGCACCCACCAAAATTTCACCATCTTCTTGATAAGCAATGACCGAAGGCGTGGTACGAGCACCTTCGCTGTTTTCGATCACGCGGGTGGTGTTGCCTTCCATGATGGCCACACAGCTGTTGGTGGTGCCCAAGTCGATACCAATGATTTTTCCCATGATGGTGTACTCCAGAAAGATTGAATTGTTTGTTAGATAGGGGGCAGGGCCTAAAAATCAAGGGCTGAAGGGCTAAAAAAGCCTACATTCAAGCCCGCAAACCTTGCCTTGAACTTATTTGGGAGCCGCCACCATGACCAACGCCGGACGCAGCACGCGGTCGGCAATGAGGTAGCCCTTTTGCAGCAGGGTCACCACGGTTTGGGCGGGCTGTTCGGCAGGCACCATGCCGATGGCTTGATGCTGAGCGGGGTCGAATTTGTCGCCTTGTGCAGGGGCAATGGCCACCACGCGATGTTTTTCAAGCGCAGATGTCAATTGCTTGTGGGTGGCCTCAACACCTTCACGCATTTGTTCAAGCGTGGCTTGTTGAACGCCCAAAGCAGCTTCCAGGCTATCAGCCACTGCCAACAATGATTCAGCAAAGCTTTCCACCGCAAATTTGCGGGCCTTGGCTATTTCGTCTTCGGCACGGCGACGTGCATTGTCTGCTTCGGCACGGGCACGCAAAAACTGGTCGTTCAGTTCGCTGACCTTGCTTTGCAACTCGGCCACCAAGTCCACTTCGGTGGGCTCAACAGGGGTGGTTGGCTCAGCCGAGGTTTCAATGGGGGCGGATTGCGCTTGATCAGAGGAGCCTGATTGGGCAGGGCGGTCAGCAGAAGAAGGGTTTTCGGCAGTCGACATGTTGAATGCAGGTAAAGGGGTTCAAAAAACAGCCTGTGACCAAGCAAGGCTGAAGCCACAACCTCCTATACATGGAGGTTGTGATTCATATTTCAAGAGGCTTATTGCCCCAATTTCAGCATGTCGGTGCCTTCGCCCAAAGCCAGCAGGCCCGATTTGGCGTAAATACCGAGTTTGCCGCGGGTATCGACGATGTCGAGGTTGCGCATGGTGAGCTGACCAATGCGATCCAGCGGTGAGAAGGGCGCGTCTTCGACCTTTTCCATGCTCAGACGCTCGGGAGCGTAGGTGAGGTTGGGGCTGTCGGTGTTCAAAATGCTGTAGTCGTTGCCACGGCGCAACTCAAGCGTGACTTCGCCGGTGATGGCGCGAGCTACCCAACGCTGAGCCGTTTCGCGCAGCATGATGGCTTGTGGGTCAAACCAACGGCCTTGGTATAACAAACGACCCAATTTCAGGCCATTGACACGGTATTGCTCAATGGTGTCTTCGTTGTGGATGCCGCTCACCAAGCGCTCGTAAGCGGTGTGCAACAGGGCCATGCCAGGGGCCTCGTAAATGCCACGGCTCTTGGCTTCGATGATGCGGTTTTCAATTTGATCGCACATGCCCAGGCCATGACGGCCACCAATTTCGTTGGCCTTCAGGAACAACTCGACCGGGTTGGCAAAGGTTTGGCCATTCAGAGCAACAGGCATGCCTTCTTCAAAGCGCACGGTAACTTCTTCGGCCTTGACCACGCAATCGTCGCGCCAGAAAGGCACGCCCATGATGGGGTTGACGATGCGGATGCCGCTGCTGAGTTCTTCGAGGTCTTTGGCCTCGTGGGTGGCGCCCAACATGTTGCTGTCGGTGCTGTAGGCCTTTTCGACCGACATTTTGTAATCAAAGCCATTGGCAATGAGGAACTCGCTCATTTCTTTGCGACCACCCAGTTCGTCGATGAACAATTGGTCGAGCCAAGGTTTATAAATTTTCAGACTGGGGTTGGTGAGCAGACCGTAGCGATAAAAGCGCTCGATGTCGTTGCCTTTGAAAGTAGATCCGTCGCCCCAAATGTGCACGTCGTCTTCTTTCATGGCGGCCACCAGCATGGTGCCAGTGACGGCGCGGCCTAGGGGGGTGGTGTTGAAGTACGTGGCACCAGCGGTGCGAATATGAAAAGCGCCGCACTGAATGGCAGCAATGCCCTCGTGGGCCAATTGGGTGCGACAGTCGACCAAGCGCGCCACTTCAGCTCCGTATTGCTTGGCTTTGCGAGGAATTTCGTCGTAATCGCTCTCGTCGGGTTGGCCCAAGTTGGCGGTGTAAGCAAAGGGGATGGCGCCTTTTTGACGCATCCACAGCAAAGCGGCGCTGGTGTCTAGGCCGCCAGAAAATGCGATGCCAACCTTTTGGCCGCTGGGAAGGTGTTGCAGGATGGTGGCCATGTGATCAACCAAAATGGCAAATGTAGTGGAACGATTCGCTCACGCGAATGTCAAAGCCGGTGTTGGCGGCCACGGTAAACGACTGACCAGGCACGCAAGGCAGCCACTGTTCGGTGCCCTTCAAGCGGTACTCGCAAGCACCGGCAGTGCATTCCATGATTTCGGCCGCGCCGATGTTGAACGTGAGGGTAGAGGGCAAAATCACGCCCACCGATTTGCGCGTGCCATCGGGCAGCGTCACGGTGTGGCTGACACATTTGCCGTCAAAGAAAACGTTGGCCTTGGTGGAAACGGCCACGCCGTTAAGGGTTTCGGGGGTCATGGAAAGCTCTCCTGAGGACAGCCTTCCATTGTAAGGCAGGCCAGAGTGAGCTCAGCGAGGGAAAACGGGCGAGACTTGCACCTGCAGGGTAGCCCCCGGGTCAATGGGGTACTCGGTTTCGTAAGTGCGGCCACCATACTCGTAGGTCACCCGGTAGCCCTTGACCCGCGACTGAGTCACCGTTTCTTGGACGCAGTTTTGCACCGTTTGGGTGGGGGGGGGGGGTTGGCCTTCAATGTTGTTGCCCAAAATGGCTCCACCCATGATGCCTACCGCGGTGGCCAAATCTTTGCCACTGCCTTTGCCAATTTGGTTGCCTACCACGCCGCCGGCAATGGCGCCCATGAGCGCACCAGCACCCGACTTTTGGGGCTGCACAGCCACTTGCTGGGGTGTGCAAACGGTGCGAGGCACTTGAACCTGCTCCATGATGGCAATAGAAGACAGCACTCGAGCGGTTTCAGCCGATGCGTGTGTGGGCAATAAGGCGGCAGTACCTGCCAAAACAATGAGGAGTTGACGCATCTTTTTTCCTTTCAACGACAATTGCCATCTATGTTAACGAAACCAGAACCTTCTTGCACCGATTTGTCTCAATGGCTGGCGTATGCCGAGTCTATTCATCCGCAGACCATTGCCATGGGGCTAGAGCGTGTGGCCCAAGTGGCTGCGCGCATGCCCGGTGGCGTGTCGTTTGGCGCTACACGGGTGATCACGGTGGCCGGCACCAACGGCAAAGGCTCGACTTGCGCCATGCTGGAAGCCATTTTGGAGAGCAGCGGTTACCGCACCGGTGTTTACACCTCGCCCCATCTGGTGCATTTTGAAGAACGTTGCCGAGTGCGCACAGAAAGCGTGACGCCAGAAACATTGGCTCAGGCCATGGCGGTGGTCGAACACGCACGCCAGTTGCAGCCAGAAGTGCAATTGACTTATTTTGAATTCACCACGCTGGCCATTTTGCATGTGTTGCAACACAGCAACCTAGACGTGGCCATTTTGGAGGTGGGACTGGGCGGCAGGCTGGATGCGGTCAATGTGGTGGATGCCGATTGTGCAGTTCTGACTTGCATCGACATCGATCACATCGAATATTTGGGCCCAGATCGCGAAAGCATCGGCCTTGAAAAAGCCGGCATCATGCGTCCTGGCAAGCCCGCCATCGTGGCCGATCCGGTGCCGCCACAAAGCGTGATCGATCACGCGGCGGCTGTGGGGGCGCAGTTGTGGGTGCAAGGCCAACAGTTTTCGTTTTCGGGCGACAAGCAGCAATGGCAATTTGAGTGTCAGGGCAGACGCATGGGAGGCTTGGCTTATCCAGCGTTGCGCGGAGCCAACCAACTCATCAACGCATCGGGCGTGTTGGCTGCTTTGCAGGCCATGCGCCCCGAATTGCCGGTCACTGCCCAAGCCATTCGTGCTGGTTTGGCCAACGTTGAACTGGCCGGCCGTTTTCAGGTGTTGGCGGGTCAACCCACCCGCGTGTTCGATGTGGCGCACAACCCGCACGCTGTGGCTACTTTGGTGGCCAGCTTGGATGCACAAGGGTTTTTTCCCAATACCCGCGTGGTGTTTGGTGCCATGGCCGATAAAGACCTGTTGCCCATGATGCAACGCATGGCACCCTTGGTAGACCATTGGATGCTCACCGATTTGCCCGGGGGCAGGGCTGCCAAGGCGACCGATTTGGAACGCATGTTGCGCTCGTTGCCGTTGCGTGCCCATGTGCAGGTCACGGTGCATGAGGGGCCCGACCAAGCTTGGCAAGAAGCGCTCAAGCTTTCAGACCCGGCTGATAGAATCGTTGTTTTTGGATCCTTTGTCACGGTTGGTGCTGTGTTGTCAACCTTGACCCGTTCTGCCCATGTTTGATTTTCTCAAAAAGTCCAAGACAGCCTCGGGATCCGCATCCCAGTCGTCGCCCGCTGCATCGCCCGTTGACAGCATTCGTCGACAAGCACAGGCTCGTTTGATTGGTTCCTTGATGTTGGTCGGTGTAGCCGTGGTGGGTTTTCCCATGGTGTTTGATACCGAACCACGTCCGCTGGATCCTTCTATTCCTGTGGTGGTACAAAAGGCTGCCGAAGCCGCAGCGCCTGTGGTGGAGCCTGTGGGTGGCAAAGAAACCGCTTCTGCACCTGCCGAGCCTGTCATCGCATCAGCTGACGCTGCTGCAACACCAGCAACAACTTCCTCTGCACCAACTGCTGCAGCTGGTGCAACGCCTGCAACAACGCCTGGCACCATAGGTCCTGTGGCCAGTTCCTCTAAGGCGCTTAGCAAAGTGGACAACACGCCCAAGGTCAGCCCCAAAGCCGATGATGGAGCCAAGGCTTTGGCGCTGCTTGAAGGAAAAACCCCCGACACCAAAGCAGCCAAACCTGCCTCTGGCGACAGTGCTGCTGCCACAGGTAAACGCTTTGTGGTGCAAGCGGGGTCGTTTTCAGACAAAGCGGCTATTCGTGACGCACGCGCCAAACTCGAACGCGCAGGTTACAAAACCTATGCACAAGAAATCACCCGTGATGGCAAACCCATCACTCGCGTCCGTGTAGGGCCGTTTCCCTCCGAAGAAGAGGCACGCAAGGTATTGGCGCGCATCAAATCGTTGGGATTCAAGCCCGGGCTGCTCGAAATTTAAAGGCGGCGGTTTCGCATGTTGCCCAACTTGCCCACCAACCTCTCGGGGCTAGATCTGTCGGTCATTGTGTTGGTGATGCTCAGCATGGGCATGGGCGCTTGGCGCGGCTTGGTGTACGAGGTGCTATCCATCAGCAATTGGGTCATTGCCTTTTTAGTGGCCCGATTTTGTAGCGATTTTGTAACGCCCTACACCGCAACCTGGGAGCAAGTGCCGCAAGTGCTGCGAGTGGGCGTGGTTTATGGTGGCTTGTTTGTTGTTTCGCTCTTTGTGGGTAGCTGGTTGTCTTCTCGTGTGCGCGAGTGGATCAGCCACTCGGGTTTGCGGCCTGCCGACCGCACCTTAGGTGCTTTGTTTGGAGTGGTACGTGCGGTGGTGATCGGATTGGCGGTCACGGTGCTGGTTCATACCATGGGCTGGAATCTGCACGAAATTTGGCAATCGTCGGTGTTGGCCACCTGGTTCGACGCTGTCTTTAACGGACTCAAGCCATGGTTGGGTGAGTCCATCAATCAGGTCATGAATTGATATGTGTGGCATTGTGGGAGTCGCCAGTCAGGCGCCAGTGAATCAACTCTTGTACGACGCATTGTTGTTGTTGCAACATCGTGGTCAAGACGCGGCTGGCATTGCCACCCAAGATGGTCAACGCATTTTTATGCAAAAAGCCAAGGGCATGGTTCGCGATGTGTTTCGCACTCGCAACATGCGAGCACTGCCCGGCAATGTGGGCTTGGGTCAAGTGCGTTACCCCACGGCCGGCAACGCGCACAGCGAAGCCGAGGCACAGCCCTTTTATGTCAATGCGCCCTATGGCATTGTGTTGGCACACAACGGCAACCTCACCAATGCTGCCGACCTGAAAAGTGACATGTTCAACACCGATCATCGTCACATCAACACCGACAGCGACTCTGAGGTGCTGCTCAATGTGTTGGCCCACGAATTGGCCCGAGCTTGCGCGCAAAAAGGTCAATTCACCACCGATGCCTTGTTTCAAGCCGTCACTCGAGTGCACGAGCGTGCCAAGGGGTCGTATGCAGTGATTGCCATCATTGCTGGGCAGGGGTTGCTGGCTTTCCGCGACCCCTACGGCATCAGGCCGCTTTGCATGGGCGAAGGGGCCGACGGCACGCGCATGTTTGCCAGCGAATCAGTGGCTCTTGAAGGAACTGGGCATCGCTTGGTGCGCGACATTGCGCCGGGTGAAGCCGTGTTTGTTGACTTGCAAGGTCATATGGTGGCGCGTCAATGCGCCGCACAAACTCACAAGCGCCCCTGTATCTTTGAATACGTGTATTTGGCCCGTCCCGATTCGGTGCTCGACGGCATTTCGGTGTACCAAGCTCGTTTGAACTTGGGTGAAACATTGGCCAAGCGCGTGATTTCTACGGTCCCGCCCAACGAAATCGACGCGGTGATTCCCATTCCTGAATCTTCTCGACCCAGCGCCTTGCAGTTGGCGCAGCGCATTGGCAAGCCTTATCGAGAGGGCTTTGTCAAAAACCGATACGTTGGCCGTACCTTCATCATGCCGGGTCAGTCAGTTCGTAAAAAATCAGTTCGTCAAAAACTGAACGTGATTGAAGCTGAATTCAAAGGCCGCAATGTGTTGTTGGTCGACGATTCGATTGTGCGTGGTACCACCAGCCGAGAAATTGTGCAAATGGCCCGTGAGGCCGGAGCACGCAAGGTTTACATGGCCAGTGCGGCACCCCCCGTGCGCTATCCCAACGTATACGGCATAGACATGCCCAGTGTGGCCGATTTGGTGGCTCATGGTCGCACCGTTGAAGAGGTGCGTGACATCATTGGATGCGACGCGCTCATTTACCAAGATGTTCAAGGCATGAAAGACGCCATTGGTCGACTGGCACCCAACATCGAAGGGTTTGATGCCTCGTGCTTTGATGGCCAATATTGCACCGGCGACATTACCTTAGAAGATGTGCTGCGCATCAATGCCAACCGCAACACCCCAGATGCGAGCCAACAGGAGGATGCATGAGCGATCAACCTTGGCACCGTGATACGCAGGCTGTTCGAGCAGCGGTTGAGCGCTCGCAGTACGGCGAAAACTCTGAAGCCTTGTACCTGACGAGTGGCTATGTGCAGCCGAACGCGCAAGCTGCTGCCGACCGCTTTGCTGGCGACGAAGAAGGCTACACCTACGCTCGATACGGCAACCCCACAGTCAGCAGTTTTGAGCAACGCTTAGCCAAGCTAGAGGGCAGTGAGGCATGCATTTCAACCGCTTCAGGCATGTCGTCTATTTTGATGATGTGCATGGGCTTGCTCAAGTCGGGTGATCACGTGGTGGCGTCGAAATCGATGTTTGGTTCGACCATCAAATTGCTGACGGGTGATTTGGCCAAGTTTGGCGTGCAAACCACCTTGGTATCGCAAACCGAACCCGCTGCTTGGAAAGCCGCTATCAGGCCCAACACCCGGTTGTTGTTCGCCGAAACCCCCACCAACCCGTTGACCGACGTGTGTGACATGCAGGCTCTGGCGGATATGGCGCACAACGCTGGTGCCTTCTTTGCGGTGGACAACTGTTTTGCCACCCCTGCTTTGCAGCGCCCCATTGAATTTGGGGCAGACATCGTCATGCATTCGGGTACCAAGTTTTTAGACGGCCAAGGCCGTGTCATGGCGGGAGCTCTCTGTGCCACTGAGGCCTTGGTACAAGAGCACTTTTTGCCGGTGTTGCGCAGTGCTGGCATGACGTTGGCTCCCTTTAACGCTTGGGTCGTTCTGAAGGGGCTTGAAACGTTGGGGTTGCGCATGAACGCGCAATCGCAAGCCGCCCATCAATTGGCGCATTGGCTTGAGCAACACCCCAGCGTTGCCCGTGTGTTTTACCCTGGTTTGGCTTCGCATCCCCAGCACGCATTGGCCATGCGCCAAATGAATGGGCAGGGCGGGGCGGTGTTGTCATTTGAAGTGAAAGCTGCGGGCGATGCAGCCCAGGCTCGTGCCAAGGCATTTGCCGTTCTTGATGCGTTGCGCATGGCCTCGCTGTCAACCAATCTGGGCGACACCAAAACCTTGGTGGCGCATCCTGCCAGCACTTCGCATGGCCGCCTCACCGAGGCTCAGCGCCTAGAGGCTGGTGTGACGCAAGGCTTGGTTCGTGTGTCGGTGGGTCTTGAACATTTGACCGACATTCAAGCCGACCTTGATCGTGGCTTGGCCTCCATTTAATTTTTTTGATTTTGTTGTTGAGTAACTGAATGACTGCACGCGTACGCACCCGTTTTGCCCCGTCACCCACGGGCTTTATTCATTTGGGCAATATTCGCTCGGCTCTTTATCCATGGGCATTTGCGCGCAGCCAAGGTGGCGACTTTATTTTGCGCATCGAAGACACCGATGTCGAGCGTTCTACTCAAGCCTCGGTGGATGTTATTTTGGAAGGCATGCACTGGTTGGGTCTTGATCATGACGAAGGACCTTTTTACCAAATGCAGCGCATGGACCGTTACCGCGAAGTGCTGGAGCAACTCAAAGCGGCTGGTCAGATTTATCCTTGCTACATGA
Organism: Pseudomonadota bacterium; assembly: GCA_041170945.1. GTDB lineage: Bacteria > Pseudomonadota > Gammaproteobacteria > Burkholderiales > Burkholderiaceae_C > RS62. The sequence goes on along the minus strand of JBEDMU010000038.1, from coordinate 5,757 downwards.
GCGTCGAAGAACTTGACGCTTTGCGCGAGCATCAAATGGCACAAAAACTCAAGCCTCGCTACGATGGCACATGGCGCCCTGAGCCAGGCAAAACCTTGCCCGCCGTACCCGAAGGCGTGAAACCGGTGTGGCGCTTCAAAACACCCCTCGATGGAGTTGTGGCTTGGGACGACAAAGTCAAAGGTCGCATTGAAATCAGCAACGCCGAGCTCGATGACTTGGTGATTGCACGCCCCGATGGAACCCCTACCTACAACTTTTGTGTGGTGGTCGATGACATCGACATGGCCATTACCCACGTGATTCGTGGCGATGACCACGTCAACAACACCCCTCGTCAAATTCACATTTTCAAGGCCTTGGGCAAAGAGCCGCCGGTGTTTGCTCACTTGCCTACCGTGCTCAACGAGCAGGGCGAAAAAATGAGCAAACGCAACGGCGCCAAGGCAGTGACGCAGTATCGCGATGAAGGCTACTTGCCCGACGCCATGGTCAACTATCTGGCTCGATTGGGTTGGAGCCACGGCGACGACGAAATTTTTTCACGCGAGCAGTTTGTGTCGTGGTTTGATTTAGACCACTTGGGTCGCAGTGCTGCGCAGTTTGACGAAGCCAAATTGCGTTGGGTCAATGCCCAGCACCTCAAGGCCATGAGTGGCCAAGCGCTTGATTCGTGGGTGCGCTCAGCATTGCAGGCCATGGGTATTCAAGCTGACGAACGCTTGCCCGCTATTTGCGATTTGTTTAAAGACCGTTGTGACACCACCGTGGCCCTAGCGCAGTGGGCCAAGGCTTATTACGCTGATGTGCAAGCCTCTGAAGAAGACAAAGCCAAACACCTCACGCAAGCAGCCTTGCAGGGTGTGAAGTCGTTGGTGGCCAAGTTGCAAGCCATGGAGTGGAACGGCACACAGGCAGCTGCTATTGCTGCGGCCATCAAAGAAGTGTTGGCCGAGCAGGGTTTGAAGATGCCCCAATTGGCCATGGCACTGCGCGTGTTGTCGATGGGCACACCTCAAACTCCCGACGTGGCCGCTGTGTTGTCACTGCATCGCAAAGAAACTTTGTTGCAACGCTTGATGAGTGCGTAATTTCTGTTCTATAATACAAGGCTACGTGGGGGTATAGCTCAGCTGGGAGAGCGCTTGCATGGCATGCAAGAGGTCAGCGGTTCGATCCCGCTTACCTCCACCAAAAAAACAACAAAAGTCTTGCTACAATGCAAGGCTCTTGCAAAGGCCATGACCCTATCGTCTAGAGGCCTAGGACATCACCCTTTCACGGTGAGTACCGGGGTTCGAATCCCCGTAGGGTCGCCAAGTTTGTAACGCTTGGCCAGGGCAACCTGGCAAAAGTTGCACCACGCGGAGTGGTAGTTCAGTTGGTTAGAATACCGGCCTGTCACGCCGGGGGTCGCGGGTTCGAGCCCCGTCCACTCCGCCACCATTTAAAAAGCCGTTGAGTCATCAACGGCTTTTTTTTTGGTGCAACAAATTCAGCGTTGAAGATGCTTTTCAAAAAAATCTAGCGTCATGTCAATCGCTTCATCTAGCTTTTCTCTGCCTTGCCCCTTGCCCGCAACAGAGGTAAAGCATTTGTCGATATCTTCTCTGGTGGCAGGCTTGCCATCGTAAAAATACGTCTCACCCATGTTTCTGCCAATCAGTATTGGATTTTTGGCGCAACCATTAAAAGCGATTCCACCATTTACCAATTGACCGTTCAGACTGAAGTAGTGGTTTGCTCCTTCGATGATCTTGAGTTCCACCCGGTTGCCGCTTTCCTTATAACGTTGGGTGATTAATTCGCAAGCAATGGGGTAGTAGTGGCTATCAGTGCCTTTGATGATGAGCACAGGGTAAGGAGTTGGCGATGGACGTGCCACAGCATTGCATGACGGTTCTGAAGCTACGACAGCTGTCCAAGGTGGGTCGTATGGGGTGTACAACTGGTTTAAGACAGCGTCTCCTCCATAACTAAAGCCGGTGTAAAAAGTATTTTTAGTGTCTATATTTTTTACATTGGACAACACATAAGACCTGAGTTGCTTGGCGTAGGTTTCTGATTTTGGAAATTTGCGTTTGTCGGTGGCAGCAAGCCCCTTTTCGTAGAACGAATCCAAGAATGCGACGGCAAAACCTCTTGCAAGGGCTGCTTTTTTGAGCCTTGATCCGTGTTCATCTGTATTGCCTTGACCGCCCTGAAACTCGAATCCATCGCGGCTGCTTCCATGTTGGTAAACAATCAAAGGGAAGGGGCCCGTCCGATCATCTGGCACAGATACTTCTATGGGAATTTCCTTGCTTCCATACATTCGCTCGCTCATGGTGATCATTTCAAAGTACGTTTTTGCACTGGTTGAAACTGAAACAAACAAAAGCAGAATCGAGATCAAATGGGGTTTTAAATACATGGGGTTCGATCTTTTAAAAAACACGACTAGCGCGGCTTCAATGGTGAATGCTTCATCGCCATTTCTCTCATGGCCTGGCTTCGTTCTTTGCTGGGTGGATGACTGGCCATCAAAGGCAACCAAGTCGAGGATGAAATCTTCTCAAGTTTTTCTTGCAAACGCACGGCTCCCCATGGGCTATATCCAGCCTGCACCGCATATTCAAGCCCCATGCGATCGGCGTCGCGTTCTTCATCGCGCGAATAGGCGCTGTCTAATGCATTGGCAGCGAAGCTACTTAGATAGCCGCCTCCGGGGACACCAGCTGCACCCAATATGAACGAACCAATGTAAGAAGCTGCATTGAGGTTTTCTGCACGCTTTTGCCTGAGCGCGCCATGAGATTCTTTCAAATGGGCCAGTTCGTGACCCAGTACTGCTGCCAATTCGTCAGCATCGTCTTGTAGCAAGTCAAGCAACGCTGTATTCACCGCCACCATGGGTTGTGTGCCCGAATAAAACGCGTAAGCATTGGCTTGGTCGCCAGTGGTGAGCAGCAATTCGGCATGGGGCACCTGTGCCACTTGTTGAACTCGTTGATAAGTTTTCAACATTTTTTTGATTCGAGCAGGCTCTACACGATAAGGTGTTTTTTTGTCTTGCTTGAGCCCCAAATCTACCCACTTGGCCGATGAAACCGCAATGCTGTCGGCCTTCCAGTAAAGCGGCGTTTCTTTGGGTGCTGACATTTGCGCGCAGCCGGTCAAGAAGATCAATGCCCAAGCCCAAACCAAAAGGGGTGTTCGCAGTTTCATGCTCGCATTCTCATATACAGCCCCATCATCAGGCTTCCAATACCGAGCAAGCCCATGCTCAGGGTCCAAGCCCATGTGCTTGAAGTACCGCCCGAATGATCAAGTACCCAGCCAAATGCAATAGGTGCCACAAAACCTGCGCCAAATCCAACAAAAGAATAGACAGCCAATGCGGTGCCTCTGGATGATGCTGGTGTAGAAGAAATAAGGCCCGCGGTTAAGCTGGCTGAGTCAGCCATGACAAAAATGTTGTAAATCGACATGACCAACAAAATCACCACCCACGGCAAAGCAGCGGCAGGAGCGACTATCCAACTGATCAGCCCTGAGGCCATCATGGCCAACGTGATGAGCTTGATGCGTCCTGTGCGCATGGCCCATTCGTTGCCCATGATGCTGGCGGGTAGACCCAACAAATTCAAGAATGCCGCGGCTTCTGTGGGCGACACCCAAGCTTGCGAAGATCCCATGCCAAATGCGAAGGTTAAAAAAGCCACCTGCCATGAGCGCAAGCCAAAGAGCTCCCAGCAGTGCACGCCGTAACCGACAATATAGGCGCGAATACTTGGCTGCGAGAGGACCCTTCGCACTTGCTGCACGCTGGATGTGTGGGCAGAGCTTGGCGGTGGGCAATCTTCAAACAAACGCCACACCATCAGCGCGGCCACTATGGGGGCAATACTCAGTGCTTGAAACACCAAAGGCCAGCTCCAGGCCTGAATCAGCCATCCGCTGAGCAATAGCGACAAGCTGGTGCCTACGCCAAAGGTGGCGGTGTAAAACGAAACATATCTCGATTGCAAAGGTCCTGAAATGCGATCGGTCAGTACCTTGAGGCCCGGCATGTAGGTGCCAGCAAGACCCGCACCACTGATCGCTTGCCAAAACATTCCTTCCCATACGCTTTGAGCCGATGTGCCAAATCCAAATGCGCCTGCAAAGGAAAGCAGGCATGAAATGGCGAATACATGTTTGGCGTCTACGCGGTCGGTAACAGAAGATAAAAAAGGCACGCTCACCATGTATCCAAAAAACAAAGCTCCGCCCACCATGCCAGCTTCGGTAGCCGTCATGTTCCAACTGCTTTTTAGCGTGGTTAACAAAGCTGGGTAAGTGGCAAAGCCTGTCATGGCCAGCACTTCGGCCATACACAGCAGCAACACCAGGTTCAAGTCACGGCGTGATTGCATGCCAGGAGGGATATGTGGATGATCACAACCGATCCCTTAGCCCGCGCTTATTCAAACGCAGTGGGGTTCGGTGCTGGGTCCAGCCAGCTTGTTTGGTGGGTGCTAAAAAACGCAAGCGTCTGGCCGCTGCCATGCTCAAGCGATAAAGCCGTGGATGGGCATGCACCCATGCCCATGCCTTCCATGTGAACACTTCGAAGGCGGTGCGGGCAGCGCCTTGGCCATTTAACGCAGCGCGTCCGGTCACGGCTTTGTGCTTGGCAGCAGAGCGCAACTGGCGCAACAAATCGGGAATCGGAATGCCCACAGGACACACTTCTGAGCACGCTCCACACAGGCTGCTGGCGGTAGGCAAGTCTTGTGTTGATTCCAAGCCCAACAGGTGCGGCGAAATGATCGATCCAATGGGGCCAGGGTAGGTGGTGCCATAAGCCAGACCCCCAATACGCGCGTAGACCGGGCAATGGTTCATGCAAGCACCACAGCGTATGCATTGCAAGGTGGGTCTGAAATCTTCGTCTTGATAGGCTTGCGAACGGCCGTTGTCGAGCAGCACCAGGTGCATTTCTTGTGGCCCGTCTAATTCACCCGGTCGGCGCGGTCCGCTGATGGCGTTGAAATACGTGGTCACTGCCTGCCCTGTGGCCGACCTGGTGAGCAGGCTGAACAAAGGCAGTACGTGTTCGAATGTTTCAACGACTTTTTCGATGCCGGTGATGGCAATGTGCACATCGGGCGCGGTGGTGCACATGCGGCCGTTGCCTTCGTTTTCTACCAGCACCAAGGTGCCAGTTTCGGCCACCATGAAGTTCACGCCAGACACGCCAATTTTGGCGTCACGAAACTGGTTGCGCAGCACCCGACGGCCAATGGCAATCAGCTCATCAACGTCGTCGGTGTAGGCCGTGTTGGGTACCTTCTGAGCAAACAGCTGCGCAATTTGCTCTTTGGTTTTGTGGATGGCGGGCATGATGATGTGGCTGGGGCGCTCGCCTGCCAGCTGCACAATGTATTCGCCCATGTCTGACTCTAGGCAGTCAATGCCATGCTCGGCCATGCGGTGGTTGAGCTCAATTTCTTCGCTCACCATCGATTTGCCTTTGATCATGCCTTTGGCGCCATGGCGTTGAGCAATTTCCAAAAAGATGGCATTGGCCTCTTCGGGGGAGCTGGCCCAGTGCACGTGCACGCCACGCTCGGTCAAACGGACTTCGAGTTGCTCTAACAAATCGGGCAAGCGTGACAAGCTGTATTGACGAATGTTTTCGCCCACAGCGCGCAAGGCTTCAAACGCTGCGGTGTCGCCAAAGTGAGCCGCCCGTTTGGTTTGCAAAAAGTCCATCGCACTGCGAAAACTCTG
>JBEDMU010000037.1:0-2719 GCA_041170945.1 Pseudomonadota bacterium | reverse complement strand
CTGAAGTGCAGTCCGCGACTTTCTTGGCGCAACATGGCCGACATCACAATCAAATCGGCCACTTGAACCAAATTGCGCAACTCCAGCAAATCGCGTGTGACGTGAAACTGCGAGTAAAACTCATGAATCTCGCGTTGGAGCAAGGTCAGCCGGTGTGCGGCACGTTCTAAGCGTTTGTTGGTGCGCACAATACCCACGTAGTCCCACATGAAGCGACGCAGTTCGTCCCAGTTGTGGGCAATGACCACTTGCTCATCGGCGTCGGTGACTCGGCTGTCGTCCCATTCGGGGACGGGCTGGGGCTGAGTGGGTTGAGTTTGCAAGATGTGTTGAGTGGCTGCATGCGCGTACACCACACATTCAAGCAAGCTGTTGCTGGCCAAGCGATTGGCGCCATGCAGGCCCGTGTAGCTGGTTTCGCCAATGGCATACAAACCGGGCACGTCGGTACAACCGTTTAAATCAACCACCACGCCGCCACAGGTGTAATGGGCAGCGGGCACCACCGGAATAGGTTGGCGGGTGATATCGATGCCCAGCTCGAGGCAGCGTTGATAAATGTTGGGGAAATGTTCTTGCACAAAGTCCGCCCCTTTGTGCGAAATATCCAGGTGCACGCAATCCACACCATGGCGCTTCATTTCAAAGTCGATGGCGCGCGCCACGATGTCACGAGGCGCCAATTCGGCACGCTCGTCATGATCGGGCATGAATCGGTGACCACCCGCTTCGGGGGGTAAGCGCAAAATACCGCCCTCGCCACGAACGGCTTCGCTGATCAAAAAGTTTTTGACTTCAGGGTGATACAGGCACGTGGGATGAAACTGAATGAATTCCATATTGCCCACGCGGCAACCCACACGCCAAGCAGCGGCGATGCCATCACCGGTGGAGGTATCGGGATTGGTGGTGTACAGGTAGACCTTGCCAGCGCCGCCAGTGGCCACAATGGTGTGCGGCGCAATAAAGGTGTCAACGGTGTCGCGCTCTTGGTCAAGCACATAGGCGCCCACACATTGGCGATCTGTTCCCTGGCCGCTGTTGGCAACGGGTTGGGTAATCAGGTTGACCAGGGTGTGGTGTTCAAATAGCGCAATGTTGGGGTGTTGCTTGACTTTGGCAATCAGGGCGTCTTGCACGGCGGCACCTGTGGCGTCGGCGGCGTGAACAATGCGGCGGTGACTGTGACCGCCTTCACGGGTGAGGTGCAGGTGTCCGTCTTGCTCGGTGAATTGAACCCCTTGCTCACGCAACCAAGCAATGGCTGCAGGCGCACCTTCGATCACTTTGCGGGTGGCAGCTTCTTCGCACAAACCAGCTCCTGCAACTTGGGTGTCTTGCCAGTGCTCTTCAAATGAATCGTCTTGCGACAACACGGCAGCAATGCCGCCTTGAGCCCAACCACTGGAGCCTGCGTCGATGGCTCGTTTGGTCACAATGGCCACGCGCTTGGTGGGTGCTAGCAAAAGCGCAGCAGACAAACCCGCCAAGCCACTGCCCACAATGAGCACATCAAATGGGTGCTGAACGGGACCGGTGGAAGATGTTGGGTTCACGGTAATCAATTCAAAAGACGCGGGATTGATGCCGCTTAGGTCGGCGTGTACGCGAGGCGCACATAAATAGGGGCGTAGGCGCTGGCCTGGGTCAACTCAATGAGGGTTTCCTTGGCCAATTCAAGGGTGGCGATAAAAGTCACCACCACGTGGGCAACGCCATATTCGGTCTCGAAGAGGTCTTGAAATTCAACAAAACGCTGACCTTGCAGTTTGCGCAGCACCAAGCTCATGTGCTCGCGCACCGAGAGCTGTTCGCGTGAAATTTTGTGCGATTGGTTGAGCTTGGCGCGACGCAAGATGTCGTTCCAGGCATCACGCAACTCGTTGGCCGATACATCGGCAAAACGCGGCGCCAACGATTGCTCCACGTACACCTGCGCGCGCAAAAAATCGCGTCCGTATTGAGGCACCTCGGCCAGCGCTTGTGCTGCCAATTTGGTTTGTTCGTATTCCAGCAATCGACGCACCAGTTCGGCTCGTGGGTCCTCGGCCTCTTCGCCCTCGGTTGATTTGCGCGTGGGCAATAACATGCGCGACTTGATTTCAATGAGCATGGCAGCCATGAGCAAATACTCGGCTGCCAGTTCTAGATTTTGCGAGCGGATTTCGTCGACATAACTGAGGTATTGGCGCGTGACCGCTGCCATGGGGATGTCGAGAATGTTGAAGTTTTGTTTGCGAATGAGATACAGCAGCAGATCAAGTGGCCCTTCGAAGGCCTCTAGGAAGACCTGCAAGGCATCGGGAGGAATGTACAGGTCTTGTGGCAATGCAAACAAAGGCTCGCCATACAAGCGAGCCACAGCCACGTGATCGACCACGTCGGGGGTGGCCGAAGATGCGTCAACAACCGCCTCGGGCAACAGCTCGGGCGACAAGGGCAACTGTGGGTTCAATGCGCGCCTGGTTGGGTTTGGTACACGTAAGGGGCTTGAGGAACGCGCGCTTGCTGCGCTTCTTCAAGAGCTTCACGGTTGAGGGTTTTGTCCCACAACAAAGCGCGCCCAGTCAATTGTTCTTGTTCGAGTTGGGGACGCTTGGCCTTGAGTTCGCGCACAGTAGCCATGGCTTCAGACTCGTAGTCGGGATAGCGAAACAGGTGCATGTTGAGTCTCTATGGAGGTGAGGAGATAAGACTTATTTTACTTCGCCTCGTGGGC
>JBEDMU010000036.1:0-27436 GCA_041170945.1 Pseudomonadota bacterium | reverse complement strand
GCCAACCCCACCGTTTTGAGCAACGCGACGGCTTTGGCTTCAAACTCAGCTTTGCGAGCCTTGAACTGGCTGCGATACGGCTCGACAATTTCTAGGGGCAAGAGCACGTTGTCAAGAGTGGTACGCCAAGGTAACAAAGAGGGGGCTTGAAAGGCCATGCCTGAAATTTTGAGCGGCCCATCGACCAACTGACCGTCCACCTTGATGGAGCCTTTGGAAGGGCGCTTCAAACCCGTGGTGAGCTTCATGAAGGTGGATTTGCCACAACCCGATGGACCCACGATCGCAATGAACTCTCCCTTTTTCACTTTGAGGTCAATGGCTTCAACTGCAAAATGACCCTGTGCCAGTAGCTCGGGGTTATAAGCCAGCCAAACGTCTTCAAAGTTCACAAATGCGTCGTTGCTGTCAATGAGTGTGGGTGGATTCATGGCGTATTTGTCAAATCAAGAAAAAGGCCAGACGTGAGGTTCGTCTGGCCATGATCAGCTCAATAACCAGCTAAGGCCGGCCAAGCTCATTTGAGAATGTTGAGCTCAGCTTTGGCAGGCAGGAAGCTACCGTTCCATACCGCCTTGGGGTCGACACGGGTTTTGGTGCCGTAGGCATCAGACACTTGGCTAGCCATCAACGCCAAACGAGGTTCGCTGATTTGACCAAAGCCTTCTTTTTTGGCTGTTGGTGTGGCTACGGCTGTTTGAATGGCCATTTTCAGACGACGTGATTCGAGGGCTGAATTGATGATGCCATCGCGTGCCTTGACCGTTTCGATCGCTGCTTCAGGGTTTGCCATCACGTCTTTGGCACCTTTCACAAATGCGCTCAAAAACGCTTTGATAGCAGCCGGGTTTTCTTTGATGAGTTTGGGAGTCGCGATGATGACGTTGCCGTACATTTTCACGCCGTGATCGGCGTATTGCATGGTCACGATTTCTTCGGGTTTGACACCGCGAGCTTCAAGGTTGAGGATAGAAGTGAAGCCAAAACCTGTGATGGCATCGACATCGCCTTTGGCCAACATGGTCTCGCGAAGAGGGGGATCCATGGCTGTCCAGGCCACATTGCTGATGTTATTGGCTTTGGTAAAAATGGGAAATGCCTTACGGCCAGCATCAAAGACGGGAGCACCCAGTTTTTTGCCATTTAAGTCGGCAGGGGACTTGATGCCACTCTTTTTGAGTGCCAACACGGCAGCTGGTGTGTCGGCGTAAACCACCATCACAGCCACAGGCTTGTTAGGAGCTTCGGGGTTGTTGGCATGGAATTCCATCAGCGCCGCCATGTCGGCAAAGCCCAAGTCGTAAGAGCCAGAGGCCACACGAGTGACAGCGGCGCCTGAGCCGTTACCGGCATCGATGGTGACATCTAGACCGGCAGCTTTGAAATAACCCTTGGCTTCAGGCAGCAAGAAAAAGGCAGATGGCCCCTCAAAGCGCCAGTCCATTTGAAACTTGATGGGGGTTGCCGCGTGGGCTGCAGGCAAGCCACTCAGCAGGGCCAATGCCGCCATCGATTGAACAAAAGTGCGTTTTTTCATGTCAACTCCAAAAAGTTCAGGATTCAGGTGTTGTTAAGTCGAGCAAGGTCCGTGCCACCACTTGGGTTGCACGGCGCAAATCTTCTAATACCAGGCGTTCATCGGCACGCTTGGCGTGAGACTCCAAAACGGTGCGTGGGCCTGCACCATAGATGACCCCAGGAATGCCGTGTTCACCATAAAGGCGCACATCAGTGTACAACGGGGTGCCCAATGCAGGGATAGGCTCACCGAATAGGGTTTCCCCGTGTTTTTGCAAAGTTTGGGCCAGTTGTTCGTGGCCTGGCAGGGGCTTCATGCTGTGAGCCAGCAAGATGCGTTTCACTTCCACACGTATTCCTTCGTCATTTCGCCCGTGATTGAACTCGTGCTCGGCGGCCTTGATGACAGCCAAGACCTCGTTTTCGACCACTTGAGCATCTTCTTCGGGAATCATGCGACGATCGAGCTTAAAGGTCACCTTGCCGGGGACTACGTTGGTATTGGTTCCCCCAACAACCGTTCCAATGTTGAGGTACGGATGTTCAATTCCCTCTACAGTTGATCTAACGCTGCGGTAACGTTCGTTGCAGGCATACAGGGCATTCATGACATGAACCGCGCCTTGTAAGGCATCGATCCCAGATTGGGGAATCGCTGCATGTGCCATTTTCCCGTGGACGGTCACTTCCATTTGCAAGCAACCGTTGTGTGCAGTGACCACCTGATAACTAAAGCCCGCAGCGATCATCCAATCGGGCTTCGTGATGCCTTGCGTCAACAAATATCCTGGGCCCAGCAGTCCACCAAATTCCTCGTCGTAAGTGAAGTGCAACTCAAGTTGACCCGCCAACCGCAATCCTTTGGATCGACGCAAGGCATTGAGGGCCAGCACGGCATAGGTAAAGGTGGCAAAGTCACTTTTGCTGACAGCAGAGGCTCGACCATACAAAACCCCGTCTTCAATTTCTGCACCATAAGGAGGGTGAGTCCAGCCCTCTCCTGGTGGAACCACGTCGCCATGGGCGTTTAGAGCCAACGTTTTGCCGGGCATGTCCAGTGCAACTCGGGTCACCACATTGGTGATGCTTTGCAGGCCAGCTTCATGAACTTGTTCAGAGGGGACTTCAAACAATTCGGGTTTGAAGCCCATGTCGCGCAGCTTGGAAGCAGTGTGCTGCGCATGTGGGGTGTTGTTGCCGGGTGGTGTGTCGGTGGGGATTTGCACCAGTGATTGAAGAAACTCAATTTCTTCATCGAAGTGTTGGTCAATCCATTGATCTAACAAAGGGTAAAGGGCCTGGTTGTTCGTATTCATGAATGATCCTGGTTAGGTCGCTTGAGTTTGAAGCAGCCATCAAAATGGGGATGTTTCATTCAGCAACAACCGATTCCAAACGTGCTCCAAAATTTGTAATGTCAGTTGCATGTCGTCACGGTGTGTTGATTCAAGCGGGTTGTGACTGATGCCTTCATTCTCGCCACGCACAAACAACATGGCTTGGGGTAACAGATGGTGCATTTTCATGGCGTCGTGGCCCGCTCCGCTGGGCAAGCAATGAACCGGCAAGCCGGTATCCTCAATGGCTTGGGCCCACAGCTTTTGTAGGCCTTGGTGACATGGAGCGGCAGGGGCGCGGTAGCTTTCAACCATGTGGGGTTGAACCCCTCTCTTTTCACAAATCATCTGCAGATCGTTCAACAGCTCTTCCAACAATTGATCGCGCAACTGATCATGGGGTGCGCGGACATCGAGGGTAAATTGGGTCTTCCCAGGAATCACGTTGACTGAGCCCATGGGTACCTCGGCTATGCCAACCGTGGCGACAGCAGGGCTCATGTGTTTTGCTTTCGCTTCAACCTGCAGAACCCATTCACTGAGCGCACACAAAGCATCTTGCCGCATGCCCATGGGAGTGGTGCCGGCATGGGCTGCTGTTCCCACAATCGAGCCTTGCAAACGGACAGCGCCGTTGATAGATGTCACCACGCCAACCGGCAAGTGCATCGCTTGCAATACGGGTCCTTGTTCAATATGAATTTCTAGAAATCCTACATACTGCTGCGGGTCTCGCTTGAGATGTGCGATGGCATCAGGGTTGAGTTGACATGACAACATGGCCTCACGCAGGCTCATGCCGTTGGCATCGGTTTGATCTAACCATGCAGGGTCAAACTGGCCAGTTAAGGCGCTTGACGACAACAAGGTGGCAGGAAAACGTTGTCCTTCTTCCTCGGCAAAAGCCACCAACTCAAGCGTTCTGGTGGGCTTGATCCCTTTTGAATGCAGTTTGCGAACGCAAGCGATGGGAGCCAATATGCCCAATCGTCCGTCGTACTTGCCTGCATTGCGAACGGTGTCGTAATGTGAGCCCATCATCAAGGCTGGTAACTCAGGCTTGAGCCCCAACCATTGGCCTACCACGTTGCCAACATCATCAACATAGACGTTATCAAACCCAGCCTCTTGCATCATTTGAACCAACGCTTGAGCGGTTTTTTGGTGAGCGGCATGCAAATACAAGGCGGTGAGGGTGCCCTCTACATCGGTGTATTGGGCAAGCTGTTCATGAGCATCCCAAAGCGCATTGGCTTCTGAAAGGTCTTCTTGCATGCGATCGTTGAGGCGAACTTGTGCAATGCGGTGAATCTGACGAATGCATTCGTCAAACTCTTTGGCTGCAGATTGATGCAGACGTCTTTCAAAGGTTTGAATAATCGTTTGTCGAGGCAAACCGGTGCCACGCGGGCCCTTCACGGCCAAAATAAATGGCCATCCAAATTTTTCACCATAGCGCCGGTTCAGTTGTTGAATATGTTCGAACTCTTCAGGGCTGCAGTGAGTTAACCCAGCAGTTGATTGCTCTTGCGTAGAGGCATGAGTTAACGTGCCGGCAACCATGGCTTTGCCGGCCAGTTCGGGGTGTGCCCTTATTAATTCGAGTTTGGCGTTGTGCCCGGCATCTTCTAGTACTTGTGTACAAAGCCATAAAAAATGGGTTGCCGATTGGGGTTGAGCACGCCTCCAAGCCTGTTCCACAATCCAGTCTGAGTGTTCGTAAAGGCCTTCTAGATGGGCCAGCCTGGCGCTGGAAGAGAGGGATTTCAGTTCTTCAAACGTCAAGCGTGCATTCATGCGAGTCCTTCGGGTAAGGGATGGTGCTCGATCCAGTGTTGTGCAATGTCGATGCGTCGGGCGACCCAGACATGGTCATGCGATTGAATGTAGTCCAAAAATTGGAGCAAGGCTTTGATGCGTCCAGGCCTGCCCAGCAAGCGACAATGCATGCCTACACTCATCATTTTGGGACGGTTTAATCCTTGAGGATCACCTTCAGCGTAGAGGACATCAAACGTGTCCTTCATGTATTGGAAGAAGGGGTCGGCATGCGAATACCCTTGGGGCAAAGCAAAGCGCATGTCGTTGCAATCGAGGGTGTAAGGCACAACCAGATGTGTCACATGACGACCGTCGCTTGTTTTTTGGCGCATCCAAAAGGGTAAATCGTCTCCGTAGTAATCGGAGTCGTAAAGCAGTTGGCCATCGTCGACCACCAGTTGTCGTGTTTGTGGGCTGTCGCGGCCCGTATACCAACCCAAGGGCCTGGTTCCAGTAAGTGACTTGATCGTGTCGAGTGCTTGTTGCATGTGCAAGCGCTCGGTTTCAATGTCGATGTTTTGGTAGTGAATCCATTTCCATCCGTGACAAGCGATTTCGTGCCCAGCTTGGACAAATGCTTGTGTCAATTCGGGGTGTCTTTGCAAGGCTGTTGCCACCCCAAATACTGTAAGCGGCAGTTGGCGTTCTTCAAACGCACGCAGCAGACGCCAAACTCCAGCTCTTGAGCCGTATTCATAAATTCCATCCATCGACATGTGTCGGTCTGGGTAGCTGCTTGGGTTGAAAAGCTCAGATAAAAATTGCTCCGAACCAGGGTCACCATGCAATACATGGTTTTCGCCACCTTCTTCGTAATTCAGAACAAACTGAACAGCGATACGGGCTTGGTTGGGCCATTGGGCATGAGGCACGTCGCGACCATAGCCCTTGAGATCGCGTGGATAAGGCAGAGTGGCGTCGTAAAGGCTCATAGGGCGCGGTGAATAGACAAGCCTTTTTCAACTTGTAACAAGTGTTGCACCATCAAATGTGCCGCTTGCTCGGTGTCTTTTTGTCGCAAGGCATCCAAAATGCCCTGGTGTTCTTGGTTTGAGCATCGTGCTGAGTCGGCTGATTGGTACATCATGGTGATGAGAGCGCAGCGAGAAATCAGGCTGCTCAGTATTTCTGCCAATACCATGTTGCCGCTCAGAGCCGCCAGGTGCACGTGAAAATCGCTCAACAGTTCGGTGCTGGTGGCAGGATTGTGGGCGTGAGGCTCGGTATGAATATGCTCAGACTCAACAGATAAGTGATTTTCAAGCGCCTTGATGTCTTCACGGGTCGCTTTGGCGGCAAATTGCCGAATCAATTCTGCTTCTAAGATGCGCCGAACAGCAAATACCTGTTTTGCTTCTTCGATAGAAGGGGTCGAAACGAATGCTCCCCGAGCTGGTTCCATGCGTACCAAGCCATTTTGGTTGAGTTGAAACAAGGCTTGTCGAATTAAGGTTCGTGATACCCCAAATTGGTCTGCCAATTTTTGCTCAGCCAACTTCGCACCCGGCAACAGCCGATGATCCAAAATGGCCTTGGTCAACGCTTCAACAATATGTTCAGTGGCGGTATGCGTGTCCATAGATGTATGCTATTGAGAAATCACAATAGTTCATTGTATACACAGTGAACCCCATTGACGCAATCGGAGATTTCCATGGGCTTGAGTACACACGTTTTAGACACCATGCACGGATGCCCTGCGGCTGGAATGCGCGTGAGTTTTCAGCGCTTGTTAGATGGCAATCCATCGCAGCCCGCACGGGAATTTGTGCTGAATGCCGATGGGCGAAATCCCGAGGGTCCGGTGGTGGAAGGGGGGAACTGGGAGCGTGGGCAATATCGGCTCAGCTTCCATGTAGGTCAATACTTTGCAGCCAAGGGAGTTTCGCTGCCTGACCCTGCTTTTTTGGATGTGGTTCACCTTGATTTTGGCGTTGCGCAGCCTTCGTCTCATTACCATGTGCCGTTGCTCGTCTCGCCTTGGAGCTACTCCACCTATCGTGGCAGTTAGCAGGAGTTGCAGCTGATCATCCCATAGGCAGTCAGCCATTAAAATGGCCGCAACAACAAACCGAGAGATTCATGACACCCATTGATAACACCATTCAGTTTGTGCTTGACGGAAAAATAGTTCGTGCTCAGGGCGAGCGTCGCACCACGACTGTGCTTGACTACTTGCGCGAAAACCTGCATCGAACTGGCACCAAAGAGGGGTGTGCCGAGGGTGACTGCGGGGCATGCGTGGTGATGTTGGGTACTCTTAACGCTTCGGGTACTGCTATTGACTATGTGCCAGTGAACGCGTGTATCCAGTTGCTGCCTTCTATTGATGGCAAGGCTTTAAAAACCATTGAAAGTCTCAAGCGCAGCGATGGTTCGCTGCATCCTATGCAAGAAGCCGTGGCCAAAGGACATGGCACTCAGTGTGGGTTTTGTACACCTGGGATCGTCATGAGTTTGGTGAGTGTTGTGCAGGTGGTTCCTCAGCCGAGTCGACAGCAACTGACAGATGCCCTCAGTGGAAACTTATGTCGTTGTACAGGTTACAAGCCCATCATCGATGCTGCACAGTCGGCGTGCCGCACGGGTGCACCCATGAGTGTGCAAAACCCTCAAGAGCTTGAGTTGCTTCGTTCCATTCAGCGTCCCGCTGTTCCCACCATCACTCTAGAGGGTGATATCTTGGTTCAGCCGGTCATTCGAACGCGCAAGGGCAGTGAGTTTGTCTCGCCCAGCACATCGGACGAAGTAGCCGCTTATTTGTTGCAGCACCCTCAGGCCACGTTGCTGGCAGGGAGCACCGAAATTGGTTTACAGGTCAACAAACAATTCACTCGACCCTCCCATATTTGTTATGTGGGCAATGTGAAAGATTTTCAATCGATCGCACAAAACGAGAGATCGATGACGTTTGGAGCAGGTGTTTCGATTGAACGAGTTGCCCAGCATATTCGAGACATCCTGCCCGACTTTGCCGAGGTGTTGCGTCGCTTTGGATCTCCTCCCATACGATCGACTGCCACATTGGCAGGCAACATCGTCAATGGTTCTCCCATTGGTGACTCCATGCCATGTTTACTAGCTCTGGATGCCGAATTGGGCTTGCGCAAAGGCGATCAACGCCGCGTGGTCAAGTTGGAAAATTTTTATACGGGCCAAAAGCAGTCGGTGTTGCAGCCCAGCGAATTTGTCGAGTGGGTGCGTTTTCAAAAGCCCACCCAAGAAAAAGTGTTCAAAGCCCATAAGGTCAGCAAGCGTTTCGAGCAAGATATTTCGGCTACCTGTGCGGCCATGAGCTTTGTCAATGAAAAGGGACGGTTACGTTCAGTGAGATTGGCGTACAACGGACTTACCCCGTATCCTGCTAGAGCCAAGCAAATTGAGGCTTACCTAGAGGGCAAAGCACTCTCAGATATTCGTTCGTCAGAAATCGATGAACTCATTGCACAAAACTATGTGGCACGCGACGGGTTGCGCGCCACTTGGGCATATCGCTCGCTGGTCGCTCGCAACTTGGTTTTGCAGTTCATTGAAGATGCCGCGCCTGAAGTGGCCAAGGAAGTTTGATCATGAATGCTCCAGAAAACGTCATCCTCACATCTGCCTCTCCTGCGTTGGGAGATTCGTTGGCTCACGAATCGGCTTTGCTTCATGTCACGGGTGAAGCCAAGTACACCGACGACTTGCCCGAATTGGCTGGCACTTTGTACGCTGCCTTGATTCTTTCCCCAGTGGCACACGGTCGTTTGGTGGGCGAGGGGATTGATCGCCAAGCGTTGATGGCACAACATGGTGTGGTGGGGGTGTTTACCGCGCGTGACATTCCGGGTGAAAACAACTGTGGTCCTATTGTTCACGATGACCCTTTTCTGGCCGAGGGTGAAGTCAACTACTTGGGACAACCTGTTGCAGTGGTTGTAGCTCGAGACATGCTTTACGCCCGCGAGGTGGCAGCCAAGGCCCAAGTGTTGGTAGAAGAGTTGCCCGCCATCATCACCATCGAAGAGGCCATGAAAGCGGGCAGTTTTGTCATGCCAGCCAAGTCCATTACCCGGGGTGATCCGCATGGCGAGTTGACCCGAGCTCCCCATCGTTTGCGCGGCGAGACCTACACAGGTCAACAAGAGCAGTTTTACCTAGAAGGTCAAATCACCTACGCTGTTCCGCGTGAAGACGGACAGTTGACTTTGTACAGTTCTACCCAGCACCCCGATGGCAATCAGCGTGAAGCGGCAGCTGCTTTGAATCTGAGTACCAAAGACGTTGAGGTGATTTGTCGACGCATGGGAGGTGGTTTTGGTGGCAAAGAAGGCAACGCCAGTATCTTCTCTCAAAGTGCTGCCTTGGCTGCATTTAAGCTACAACGCCCTGTGAAGTTGCGTGCCAATCGTGACGATGACATGATGATCACAGGCAAGCGACACGATTTTCGAATTCGTTACGACGTTGGATTCGATGATCAAGGGCGCATTTTAGGAGTCGATTTCGAGCTGGCTTCGCGTTGTGGTCATAGCACCGATTATTCAGGTCCTGTGAATGATCGGGCGGTGTTGCACATCGACAATTGCTATTACTTGCCCCATTTGCACATCATCAGTCATCGTTGTCGTACCCACACCCAAAGTGCGACAGCGTTTCGTGGTTTTGGTGGTCCTCAGGGAATGTTTGGTATTGAGACGGTCATCGAAGAAATTGCTCATCATTTAGGCAAAGATCCGCTTGATGTTCGCAAACTTAATTTGTACGTCGACCCATCAGTTTCCGGTGATCCCGATAGTCTGACCACTCAATACGGTCAGCAAATCAAAGATTTCATCGCCGACCAAGTCATTGCCGATGTGGAGTCTCGTGCTGAGTATCGTCGTCGTCGTGCGCAAGTGGCTTCGTTTAATCAAACCAGCAAGCACAGAAAGCGTGGAATTTCGTTGGTGCCTCTGAAGTTTGGTATCTCATTCACAGCAACCATGCTCAACCAAGGCGGTGCCTTGGTCAATATTTACATGGATGGTTCGGTCAGTGTGAATCACGGTGGGACTGAAATGGGGCAAGGTTTGAACACCAAAATGGCGCAAGTGGCTGCCGATGGTTTGGGGTGCTCCTACAACAAGGTCAGGGTCACGGCTACCGATACACAGAAAGTTCCCAACGCATCGGCCACCTCGGCATCCAGTGGTGCCGATATCAATGGAGCGGCCATTGCCAATGCCTGTCAAATCATTTACAAGCGTTTGCAAGGCGTGGCGGCGCAGGTGTGGTCTTGTGCAAGCGACGAAGTCACGATTGCAGGAGGAGTCGCGCGTGGACCCACTGGTCAAACCATGGCCTGGTCGGCACTGGCGCAACAGGCTTGGTTGCAACGGGTCTCTCTTTCAAGCACCGGTTTTTACATGACGCCTGAAATTGGATATGACTTTGCCAAACTCAAAGGCCATGCGTTTTACTACTATTGCTATGGTGCGGCAGTATCTGAAGTCGAGATCGATACCCGAACAGGAGAATGGTGGTTGCTTGCGGCTGATATCGTTCACGATGCTGGTCAGTCTATGAATCCCGCAATTGACATTGGCCAAGCCGAGGGTGCTTACATTCAGGGCATGGGCTGGTTGACCATGGAGGAAATGATTTGGGATCGCAAGGGCAAATTGTTAACTCATGGCCCAAGTACCTACAAAATTCCAGTGGCCGGCGATGTACCTGAACACTTTAGGGTGCACCTCTTTGACAACCAAAACCTCAAGCCAACACCCCATCGCAGCAAAGCCATGGGAGAGCCTCCATTCATGAATGCGTTGTCGGTTTTCTTTGCCTTGCGTGAGGCTGTTCAGGCTTCGGCTCCAGAAAAGCGTAGACTGCAGATGAGTGCACCTGCTACACCTGAACGCATTTTGATGGCTTGTGAATCACTCAAGCACTGAATGCCACAACTCAACCGTTTGGGTGTCTGGGTAGAGGTTCGCGCCGTTAGGGGGTCAACCCCTCGCGAAGCAGGCGCCTGGATGTCTGTGGGGCTATCAGGCTTGTTGGCAGGCACTGTGGGGGGTGGGCATTTAGAGTTTGATGCCATTGCCAAAGCACAGGCTTTTTTGTCTGAATTACAGAAAAGTTCAAGTGTTGATCCTCTCCCTCCTTTTGAGCACACTTACAAATTAGGTCCTCATTTGGGCCAGTGTTGCGGTGGTGAAGTGCTATTGCAGTTCACGCCTATGCCAGAAAATGAGTTGCAACAGTTGGTTCACCAGCGATTGCAAAGCGACAAAATTCCAGTCACCTTGTTTGGGGCTGGGCATATTGGACATGCTTTGATAGCGATGGGACAGCGCTTGCCGATTCATTGGTGGTGGATCGACAGTCGCGATGGCGTCTTTCCCAGTGGCTTGGGATCTTCTGTGGTGTGTGAGCACTCAACGCCAGTTCACGATGCGGTGGATGATGCCGTTCAGGGTCGCCACGTGCTGATCATGAGCTTTAGCCACTCCGAAGACTTCGATATTTTGGAACGCATTCTGCAAAAAATGTCTGAGGGTATGAAGCCCTTGAGCATTGGGCTGATTGGTAGCGCCACCAAGTGGAGCAGTTTCAAATCGCGGCTGATGCGCAAAGGCTATAGTGAAGAGCAGTTGGCTCAGGTTCGCTGCCCGGTGGGTTTGGCAGGTTTGCGCAGCAAAGAACCCTCGGTAGTGGCTTTGTCGGTTTTGGCTGAATTGTTTGCTTTGAACCCATTGTCAGGACACTAAATGGAAGCATACGTTGTAGATTGGATGAACCTATTGTTGCGATGGCTGCATGTGATCACAGCGATTGCTTGGGTGGGATCGTCTTTTTATTTTGTATTTCTCGACAACAACTTGATCAAGCCCAAGTCAGCGGACTTGCTGGAAAAAGGTGTCGATGGTGCCATGTGGGCCGTGCACGGGGGTGGTTTTTATAACCCTCAGAAATACATGGTGGCCCCCCCAAAAATTCATACCGATTTGCACTGGTTCTACTGGGAAAGCTATTCCACTTGGCTTTCAGGTTTTGCGCTTTTTACCGTTTCTTACTTGTGGCAGGCCGACGCATTTCTGGTCGATCCAAACAAATGGGCCATGTCTTCCACTTTAGCAGTGGTATTGGCTTTGGCGCTATTGGGTGGCTTTTGGTTCATTTATGACGCGCTTTGCCGCAGCTTGGGGCAAGGAAAAAATGGTGACTTGAAGGTGGGGGTGTCGGTTGCCTTTGTGGTTGTGCTGGCGTGTTGGTTGACCAATGAATGGTTCTCGGGTCGTGCTGCATTTCTATTGGTGGGTGCAATGCTGGGCACAGCCATGAGCGCCAATGTATTTTTTTGGATTATTCCTGGCCAACGAAAAGTAGTGGCAGCCATGCAAAGCGGACAGCGTGTTGACCCTATTCATGGCAAGCGAGGTAAACAACGAAGTGTGCACAACACCTATTTCACATTGCCCGTTTTGTTTGCCATGCTCAGCAACCACTACAGCTTCTTGTATAGCCATGAATGGAACTGGGTCATCTTGGCATTGATGATGTTTGCAGGTGCGGCCATTCGTCAATTTTTTGTGATGCGCCATGGCTACAAGCACGGTCGC
This sequence comes from Pseudomonadota bacterium, assembly GCA_041170945.1. Taxonomy (GTDB): domain Bacteria; phylum Pseudomonadota; class Gammaproteobacteria; order Burkholderiales; family Burkholderiaceae_C; genus RS62. The sequence goes on along the minus strand of JBEDMU010000036.1, from coordinate 15,174 downwards.
AACCGCCACCCATGGCCATATGCCTTGTTGGGGGTTCTGGTGATTGCGGCGGTGATGGTGGTGCTTAGACCGTCTCCTGCAGCCGATTTGACCAGTCAGCTGCCGCAGCAGGTTCGGTTGGCCGACATTCAACCCGTGATGATTCAACGCTGCTATGCCTGTCACGGTCCAGAGGTTCAGATGAAGGGTTTGCGTTTTGATGACGAAGCGGTGATTCGGCAGCAAGCACAGTCGATTTATCAGCAGGTTGCTGTCCTGAAGCTGATGCCACTGAGCAACAGCACGGGCATCACAGATGTTGAGCGTGCGTTATTTGCTCGTTGGTTCGAGCAGGGTGCTCGATGATTGCATGGCTTGGGCACATTCCTGTACCAAGCTTGTTCCGCGGTAAATCAGTCCCGTATAAATTTGAACCAAGTCTGCGCCTGCTTGGCGCTTTTCAAGGGCGTCTGCTGCGCTCATCACACCACCAACCCCGATGATAGGGAAGCTCGGTCCCAAGAGTTGCCGAAGGGCGCGGATGACTCGATTACTAAGTTCTCGAACTGGTTGACCTGACAGCCCACCTGTTTCGTTGGCGTGCTCCAGTCCTTGAACACCGCTGCGTTCAAGGGTGGTGTTGGTGGCAATCAAGCCCCAACCTTGATGAGGCTGCCCAGTACTGTCATAGCCGTAGCGTCGCATCAATTGGGCGATGGATTCGATTTGTTCGTCGGTCAAATCTGGAGCTATTTTGATAAAAATGGGCTTGTGCTGAGAGGCATGCTCTTGCATCAGGTGTTGCCGCTTTTTTTCAAGGGCGTTGAGCAACTGGTCTAGCGCATCGTCGGTTTGCAGTTGACGTAGATTTTTGGTGTTTGGGCTGGAAATATTAACGGTCACGTAATCGGCATAGGGCCATACGCCCTCAAGACCTTTTAGGTAATCCGATGTAGCCTCTTCAATCGGAGTAATCGCATTTTTGCCAATATTCAAACCCAAGTTCATCAATGGGTTTTGGGTGGCCCGTTTCCTGAAACGAGATTGTTGAACATTTGATACAAAGGCTTCAAGGCCATCATTGTTGAAGCCCAGTCGGTTGATCAGTGCCTGAGCCCTTGGGAGACGAAAAATACGAGGCTTGGGATTGCCGGGTTGAGCCAATGGCGTCACGGTACCAACTTCTGCGAACCCAAAACCCATGTGATCCCATGCGTCTACACAACGGGCATTTTTGTCTAGCCCCGCGGCCAAACCCACGCGGTTGCGCCATGTGAGACCGGCTACTTGAACCGGATCGATGACGGGGGCTGTTTTCCAGGCCAAGGAGCCTAGGTTGTGCTGGGTTCGCTCGAGCCAGCGCAAGGTGGTTTCGTGAGCTGATTCGGGGTCCATGCGAAACAGGACAGAGCGGGCGAGGGAGTATGGCAGCAGAGACATTGGATAATGTGCAAATCAATTCAAGATATTGCTTATTGTCTCACCCCCATTCAAGGAGCCCTTCATGACCCAAGACGAACTCAAAACTTTGGTAGGACAAGCCGCCCTCCAGTACGTCCAACCTGGTCAAGTAGTGGGTGTTGGAACAGGCTCTACCGTTAACAAGTTTATAGATGCATTGGCCACCATCAAAGATCAAATTGCCGGTGCTGTTTCCAGCTCAGTGGCCTCAACCGACCGCATGAAAGCTTTGGGTATTCGAGTGTTAGAAGCATCTGAAGTCGATCGCTTGGGTGTTTACATTGATGGTGCTGACGAAATCGATGGCCAGGGATACATGATCAAGGGAGGAGGAGCTGCCTTAACGCGAGAAAAAATTGTGGCTGCATTGGCGGACCGGTTTGTTTGCATCGTGGATGCTTCCAAATGCGTTCAAACCTTGGGCCATTTCCCGTTGCCGGTCGAAATCATTCCCATGGCACAGCGTCGGTTGATAGAGGCATTTTCACGCAAAGGGGGTCTCGCGCAGTTGCGCCTCAAAGAAGGGCAGCCCTTGGTTACCGACAACGGTCAATACATTTTGGATGTGAAGGGTCTTCAAATCAAAGATCCTCTTCAATTTGAACAAGAAGTCAACCAGTGGCCTGGAGTGGTCACAGTAGGCGTTTTTGCCAACCAACGCGCGCACGTCGCTTTGGTTGGTTCAGAAACAGGCGTTCAAACGCTCACGTGGTAAGGGCCTGGTCGGTCATGCCTTGATGGCGCAACAAGGCATCAATTTCTGGAGGCCTTCCTCTGAAGGCTTTGAATGACTCCATGGCAGGCCTGCTGCCGCCTTTGGACAAGATTTCTTGAACCAGCCGCGCGCCTGTTTGAGAATCCAGAACGCTACCTGATCGTTGTGCCGCCTCTTCAAAAGCTGAATAGGCATCAGCTGAAAGAACTTCGGCCCACTTGTAACTGTAATAACCAGCGCTGTAGCCGCCAGCGAATATGTGTGAAAAGGTATGCGGACTGCGGTGCCAGTCTGGAGGCGTGAGCACCGACACTTGAGCGCGAACTTGATTTAAGGTTTGCATGACATCGAAGGAGCCCTGTTGCATGTGCAGGGTCATGTCAAACAACGCGAACTCAACCTGACGCAAAGTAGCCAAGCCAGATTGAAAATTCTTGGCCTGAAGCATTTTGTTGTAAAGCTCGCGAGGCAGAGTTTCACCCGTTTGAACGTGACAGGTCAGCTCTTGCAAAACCTCCCATTCCCAGCAAAAGTTCTCCATGAACTGGCTGGGCAATTCAACCGCATCCCATTCGACACCACTGATGCCGGAAACGTCACGCTCGTTCACTTCGGTTAACAGGTGATGCAGCGCGTGACCAAATTCGTGAAATAAGGTGGTGACATCGTCGTGAGTCAACAAGGCCACTTGACCATCACGCGATGCAGAGAAATTGCAAACCATGTGCGCCACAGGCTGTTGAACTTGACCTCTATCAGGTCGGCTCCAACGGCCTCGGACATCATCCATCCACGCGCCGCCACGCTTACCAGATCGGGCTTGGCTATCTAGGAAGAAATGGCCAATACATGTGCGAGCACCTGAGGAGCCAACTCGTTGTACGCTGAACAATTGCACACCCTCAGCCCACGGATTTGTAACTTCTTCTTCAAACTCAACACCAAATAATCGGTTTGCAACTTTGAACAGGCCTTTTAGCACCATTGGGGCTTGAAAATAAGGACGCAGAGTTTGATCATTGAACCCAAATTGGTGCTCTTTGAGTTTTTCGCCAATCAGTGGCCAATCCCAAGGTTGCGGATCAGTTAAGTTCATGTGTGTCCGCGCGAACTCTCGCATCGATTCCAAATCGAATTGCGCGTAAGGCTTGGCCCGAGCCGCTAATTCAAGCAAGAAATCACACACCGCTTGAGCGGATGGTGCCATTTTGCTCGCCAGTGAGACGGCAGCATAATGTTCAAACCCCAACAACGCAGCTTCTTCCTGGCGCAACTGCAAAATCTCTTGCATGATCTGCGTGTTGTCCTGGTCTGGTGCAGGTGGATTGGCTTGTTCGCTGGCTCTGGTCCCGTAGGCGCGGTAAAGCACTTCACGTGTGTGGCTGTTCAGCACGGTTTGCATCACAGGCAGGTAGACGGGCATTTTCAAAGTCAGCAAGTGGCCGGTCATGCCTTTTGCTTGTGCAGCAGCGGCTGTCGCATCTAACAAGTCTTGAGGAAGTCCATGCAGTTGGTCTGAATTAACCAACCATTCGAATGCATCGGTTGCATCCAATACGTTTTCGCTAAATTTTTGCGTCAATGTGGCGAGCCGTTCTTGGATCTCAGCAAAGCGTACTTTGTCCGCTCCCTTGAGTTCTGCGCCTCCCAATTTGAAGCCCAATAAAGCCAATTCGCGTGCTCTTTTTTGCTCGGTATTCAATTCGTTGGGGTCGAGTGAACGGTAAAGGGCGTACAGGCGCTCATCAGAGCCGAGAGTCGTCCAAAATTCCGAGACTTCGGGAAGGGCTTCGTTGTATGCGGCGCGAAACTCGGGATGGTCTTTCACGCTGTTGAGATGACCTACCGCTCCCCACGCCACTGACAATCGTTCAGTAGCGACGTCCAATACGCGGGCAATCTGATTCCACTCTTTGGGAAAGCCGGGTTGGGTGACTTCTTCCAAGGCCTCTTTGGCCAAGCGAATCAATTCGCGAATGGCGGGCACCACATGAGCGGCCTGAATTTTGTCAAATGCAGGCAGATGTTCGGTTTGGATCAGTGGGTTATCTTGTGCAAAGGCACTCATCATCAGGTTCCAGAGGACTTTTTGACACTTTTTTGCCGAGTTTTGGCGCGTTTGACCAAGCCACCAGAAGTCAGGCGTTCATTGCCAAGCACTTTGATGCGCTTGAGTTCGGGGCGCTGGCCGCCACGTGAACTGTTTTTCAAAACTTTGATTTCTCGTGGGCCTGGTTTGCGATCGGCGGCGGCTTCGCTTTTTTTCACTGGAATCGGACGCCACAGGATCAACAGTTTGCCGATGTGCTGAATGGGAGCGGCTGAAAGTTGGTCGGCTAGTTGATGCCACCACTGTTCGCGAGTTTCACGCTCGTCTGAAAATGCCCTGACCTTGATCAGACCGTGCGCATTGAGTGCTGCGTTCACTTCTTTGACAACAGCTGCAGTCAGCCCGTCCTGTCCGATATGGACAACAGGTTCTAGATGATGGGCCAAAGAACGATGCTCTTTTCGCTGAGCGGGCGTCAATGTGAGTTGTGTCATGTCAGAATTATCGGTGATGAAAATAAAAACCAAAAGCAAGAAGGTCAATAAAGCTTGGCTCAATGACCACGTGAACGATCCCTACGTCAAAATGGCACAGCGGGAGGGGTTTCGTGCGCGTGCTGCTTACAAGCTCAAGGAAATCGACGAAACCCTTCATTTGATTCGTCCAGGTATGACCATTGTCGACTTAGGCAGTACTCCGGGGGCATGGAGTCAATACCTTCGGCAGCGTCTGGCCCCGTCAGGGGCTGCGGTTGGGGCGCTAGAAGGGCGTATCGTGGCAATTGACATTCTGCCCATGGACCCCATCGAAGGGGTGGAGTTTATTCAAGGTGATTTTCGAGAAGACGAGGTTTTGGCTCAGTTGTCTGCCAAAGTGATTGATCCCACAAGAGCCAGACCTGTCGATTTGGTGGTTTCAGACATGGCCCCTAATTTATCGGGAATCGAATCGGCGGATGCTGCAAGAATCGCGCATCTCGTTGAATTGGCAGTCGAATTTTCATTGCAACACCTCAAGCCTGAGGGTGCTTTGGTCGTGAAGCTTTTCCACGGAAGTGGTTACAGCCAGCTGGTCAAGCTCTTCAAAGATACGTTCAAGGTAGTCAAGCCGATCAAGCCCAAAGCTTCACGCGATCGGTCTTCTGAGACCTTTTTGGTGGGCATTGGTCTCAAGTCTGCGGATTTGAGTTGAATTGTCTATGTTCCCAATAGGGAATTCCAAAGAGTTCAAGTCAGCGCATGCTCCTTGAAAGATCTACAATGAGACTCATATATTGCCTATGTCTGGCATGAGGAGGAAGTTGTCTTGAACAATACCTGGTTCACCAAGGTTGCGGTTTGGGTCGTTTTGGCCCTGATTTTGTTCACTGTTTTCAAACAGTTTGACGGTCGGTCAACGGCCGGGTCCTCCTACGTCAGCTACTCAGATTTCATTTCTCAGGTACAAAGCCGACAAATCAAATCGGCCACCATCCTAGAAGGACCCAGTGGTTCCGAAATTACGGCAACCACCAACGACGACCGTCGTATTCGTACCAACGCTACGTTCTTTGATCGTGGCTTGGTGGGTGATTTGTTGGCCAACGAGGTCAAGTTTGATGTTCGCCCCAAAGAAGAGGGCTCTTTCCTGATGACCCTCTTGGTCAGCTGGGGCCCCATGTTGTTGCTCATTGGCGTTTGGATTTACTTCATGCGACAAATGCAGGGCGGTGGCAAAGGCGGAGCCTTTAGCTTTGGCAAAAGCAAGGCACGCATGCTGGACGAAAACACCAACAACATCACGTTTGCCGATGTGGCGGGTTGTGACGAGGCCAAAGAAGAAGTCAAAGAAGTCGTTGACTTCCTCAAAGACCCCTCTAAGTTTCAAAAGTTGGGGGGACGCATTCCTCGTGGTTTGCTTCTCGTAGGCCCTCCCGGAACGGGCAAGACCTTGCTCGCCAAAAGCATCGCTGGCGAAGCCAAGGTGCCGTTCTTTAGTATCTCTGGCTCGGATTTTGTTGAAATGTTTGTGGGTGTCGGTGCAGCGCGTGTTCGCGACATGTTCGAGCAAGCCAAAAAGAATGCACCTTGCATCATTTTTATTGATGAAATTGATGCGGTTGGCCGTCAGCGCGGAGCGGGCCTGGGTGGTGGCAACGACGAGCGCGAACAAACGCTCAACCAAATGCTGGTTGAAATGGACGGTTTCGAAACCAATTTGGGCGTGATTGTGGTGGCGGCCACCAACCGTCCCGATATCTTAGATGCAGCCTTGTTGCGTCCAGGTCGTTTCGATCGCCAGGTCTATGTCACGCTTCCAGATATTCGTGGACGCGAACAGATTTTGAATGTTCATATGCGCAAGGTGCCTGTGGGTTCTGATGTCAACGCTGCCATCATTGCGAGGGGTACGCCTGGCATGAGTGGTGCCGATTTGGCCAACCTTTGCAACGAAGCCGCGCTCATGGCAGCTCGTCGCAACGCGCGTGTGGTTGAAATGGAAGATTTTGAAAAAGCCAAAGACAAAATCATCATGGGGCCTGAGCGTAAAAGCATGGTCATGCCCGAAGATGAGCGTCGCAACACGGCCTATCATGAGTCGGGCCATGCCTTGATTGGGCGTTTGTTGCCCAAGTGCGACCCTGTCCACAAGGTCACCATCATTCCTCGTGGTCGAGCCTTGGGCGTCACCATGAGCCTGCCTGAAAAAGATCGTTACAGCTACGACCGTGAGTTCATGCTCAACCAAATCGCCATGTTGTTTGGGGGTCGTATTGCCGAAGAAGTGTTCATGAACCAAATGACCACGGGTGCCTCTAACGACTTTGAACGCGCCACACAAATTGCACGTGATATGGTCATGCGCTACGGCATGTCTGAGGCTTTAGGCCCCATGGTTTACGCGGAAAACGAGGGTGAAGTTTTCTTGGGACGTTCGGTGACCAAAACGACCAACATCAGCGAATCGACCATGCAAAAGGTCGACGCCGAGGTGCGCCGCATCATCGATGAACAGTACAGTTTGGCTCGTCGATTGATTGAAGAGCATTCCGACAAAATGCACGCCATGGCCAAGGCTTTGCTCAATTGGGAAACCATTGATTCGAATCAGCTTGATGACATCATGGCGGGCCGAGAGCCTCGTCCGCCCGCTGATTTCAAAGCTCCTCCCAGTACCCCTCCTGGTGCTGGTGGAACTGATTCTTCTGCCAAGGTGGGCGATTCTCCAGCGCCTCATGCGGCATAAGGTATAACATTCCTCTACCAACCCCGGTTGCAAGTTTTGCTCCGGGGTTTCTTTCTATGTGGACCACACAGCGTTTCAAACTCTCGTTGCAACAGCCCATCATCATGGGTATCGTCAATGTCACGCCCGATTCATTTTCCGACGGGGGACGGCATTTTGAAACAAAGGCGGCTATTGAACACGCCAAGCGATTGTGTGATGAGGGTGCAGACATCCTTGACCTGGGTGCCGAATCGACGCGACCTGGAAGTAAGCCTGTAGGAGCAGAAGAGGAGTGGAGCCGTCTTGCCCCGGTATTAAAAGAGGTGTTGACTTGGAAAGTTCCCATTTCGGTTGACACCTACAAGCCGTTCATCATGCAACAGAGTCTTGATTGCGGCGCCGATATCATCAACGATGTTTGGGGTTTGCGTTGGTCGCATACTGGTTCTTCCCAGCCTGCTGTTACGGGGGTGCAAGTGTTGGCCGCATATCAACATGCAGGCGTTTGTCTGATGCACATGCATGGTGAGCCTGTGAGCATGCAGCTGACACCCATGACCGAACAGGGGGTTTCATGTGTTCAAGCCGTCAAGCAATTTTTGAAATCACGCATTCAAGAGCTTCAAGCCGCAGGGGTAGGGCCCGATCGCGTGGTGGTTGACCCTGGCATTGGTTTTGGCAAAACGCCGGAACAAAATTTGTTGTGGTTGCAGAATCAGCAATTAGAAGAAGATCTCGGATGTGCCTGGTTGGCAGGCTGGTCGCGTAAGTCCACTTTGGGGAGAATCACGCAAGCAGACTCGCCTGAATTAAGAATGCCAGCCAGCTTAGCCGTGGCGTTATTGTCATTGCAAGCTGGTGCGAAAGTCTTGCGCGTACATGATGTGGCACAAACTCGTCAGGTGTTACAGGTTTGGCAAGCCGCGAAATCCGTTACGATTTCTACTTAGTTATTTTCTCTATCCGAGGCTCTTATGTCGCGTCAGTACTTTGGCACCGATGGTATTCGTGGAAAGGTGGGCCAAGCCCCTATCACACCAGATTTCGTGATGCTTTTGGCTCACGCGGTGGGCAGAGTCCTCAAGCGTTCCGAATCCAAGCCACGCGTGCTGATTGGCAAAGATACCCGTATCTCGGGGTATATGCTCGAAAGCGCCATGGAAGCAGGTTTCAACGCTGCTGGCGTTGATGTGTTGTTGCTTGGCCCCGTGCCAACACCAGCAGTTGCTTATCTGACTCGTGCTCAACGTGCCAGCTTAGGAGTGGTCATTTCAGCAAGTCACAACCCATTTGATGACAACGGTATTAAATTCTTCAACGCCCTAGGAACCAAACTGCCTGATGCGTGGGAAACGCAGGTTGAAGAAGAGTTGCAATCTCCGCCTGTGTGGTCAAGTTCGGCCAACTTGGGAAAATCTCGTCGACTTGACGATGCAGCAGGACGTTACATTGAGTTTTGCAAAAGCACTTTCGACAAACAGCTGACTTTAAAGGGATTGAAGTTGGTTGTTGATGCGGCACATGGAGCGGCTTACCAAATTGCCCCTAAAGTTTTTCACGAGTTAGGCGCCGAAGTGGTGTCTATGGGCTGTCAGCCCGATGGCTACAACATCAACGAGGCGGTGGGCGCCACTTCTCCTCAGGCACTCATCGACAAGGTGTTGCAGTGTGGCGCTGATATCGGCATTGCTTTAGACGGCGATGCAGATCGACTTCAAATAGTGGGTCCTCAAGGTCGACTTTTCAATGGTGATGAGCTGTTGTATGTCATGACGATGGATCGTTTGCTTCGAGGTGAAAAAGTAGAGGGTGTCGTTGGTACGCTCATGACCAATCAATCCATTGAGTTGGCTCTGCAAAAGCAAGGATTGCAATTGGTTCGAGCCAAGGTGGGTGATCGATACGTTCTCGAAGAGCTTGAAAAGCGAGGGTGGCTTTTGGGTGGTGAAAGTTCTGGTCATTTGCTTGCCCTTGACAAGCATTCGACGGGTGACGGATTGATCAGTACCTTGCAGGTGTTACAGGCATGTTTGCATCAGCACAAAACGTTAGAGGAGCTTTTGCAAGGGGTTGCTCTGTTTCCTCAGCACATGATCAACGTGCGTCTCAATGAAGCCACCCAAGGTTGGCAACAGCACCAAGCGTTTCAATCCAAACTGAAGGAAATCGAGCACCAACTCTTGGATCAGGGCAGGGTGCTGATTCGGGCCAGTGGAACAGAGCCTGTGTTGCGAGTCATGGTAGAGGCGGCCACGCAAGAGTTAGCCGTTCAATCCTGTGAGTCTCTCGTAGAGGTACTTGTTTAAACAACTCTGACACATATTTGTCATATTGGTTCCGTACCCTCATGGTCAAATTTTGGATGATTTGACATGACTAGCCCGCATCACGATTCACCTTCCGGTTCCAGCACCCCAGAAGGCTTCCCCCAAGAAACAGATCACGAGGCACTCGCTCGGCTCATCGAGTACGACTTGATCGATGGGTACGATGAAGAATTGGAGTTGGAACTAGAAGATCGCAACCCTTATGGCCCTGTGGATTTGGGGGCAGGCAATACCGAGGCCAGCAAAGCTGCTCGAATGGCCTACTTCAAAGAGCTTTTCAAGCTTCAAACCGAATTGGTTAAGTGGCAAGATTGGGTTGCCGCCACCAAACAAAAGGTCGTCATCATTTTTGAAGGCCGCGATGCTGCTGGCAAGGGAGGCGTGATCAAGCGTATCACTCAGCGCTTGAATCCCCGGGTGGTCAGGGTTGTGGCGTTGCCTGCTCCCAACGATCGCGAGAGAACTCAGTGGTATTTTCAACGTTACGTTTCACACCTGCCTGCAGGTGGTGAGGTGGTGTTGTTTGACCGCAGTTGGTATAACCGCGCCGGCGTTGAAAAAGTCATGGGTTTTTGCAACGACGATGAGTACGAAGAGTTTTTCCGCTCGGTGCCCGAATTTGAGCGCATGTTGGTGCGCTCGGGTATTACCCTGATTAAGTATTGGTTTTCAATCTCTGACGACGAGCAGCACATTCGCTTCTTAAGTCGTATTCACGATCCTCTCAAGCAGTGGAAACTCAGCCCGATGGACTTGGAGTCACGTCGTCGCTGGGAGGACTACACCAAAGCCAAGGAAGTCATGCTGGAAAGAACCCACATTGCAGAAGCGCCATGGTGGGTGGTTCAAGCGGTTGACAAGAAAAAAGCTCGATTGAACTGTATTCATCACTTGCTCACACAATTTCAGTATCACGAAATTGAAAGGCCTGGTGTGGTGTTGCCTGCTCGTGTCAGGCATGCCGATTACTTGCGTTTACCCACTCCAACCGAGATCATCGTTCCCGAAATTTATTGATCTACGACTTTGAGACGGTAATCAAATTCATGGCGTTGCCAATGTGACGCCTCTTCTTGAAGTAGCCACCAGCTTTGGGGGTGTTCTTTAATCCAAGTACGCTCGATGGCCATCACCAATCGCTTTTCGTCTTTAAGCTGCAAGGTCAGAGCAGAAACGTCAGGTGAGCGTCGATTGTGGCAAAGCAAGGTGGCAAGTCGCAAACATAAGAGCTGTTTCACAAATAGAGGATCGTCTAATTTGTCGTTCACTCGCTTCAGTTTGCCGCGTTGAGCCAGAATGAGGCTAGACATGCGGTGCAGTTCTTCTTGTGTAAAGCCAGGCGCATCGACATGTTCCATCAAATAGGCACCATGCAAAGCGGCTTGTGAGTGCGACACGATGGCCCCAATCTCGTGGAGCAGGCTGGCCCAACGCAACTTGTTAGACGTGCGATCTTGGCGATGATTGGGAACAGAGATTTGTGAAAAGAAGTGGCTGGCTACACCGTCCACACGGTTGGCTTGTGCTTTGTCAACACCAAATCTGAGTTGCAGGCCCTGAACCGTTTGCTCGCGTATGTCTGTGTCTTCATCACGTGCCAGCAAGTCAAACATCGCTCCTTGACGCAATGCCCCTTGAGCAGGGTGCAATTCTGCGATGCCAAACAAGTCCATCACCGCCAGCAAGACGCTTACACCACCGCCAATCACAGGTCGTCTATCTGGCTTCAGCCCAGGCAAATCAACCTGATCCACATGTTCTGCCTTCACCAATCGATCCATGAGCCATTGCAGTCCAGACAAGGTGATAGTGCCATCACTTTGTTCGCACGCCAAGAGAACCTCGGACACGGCTCCAGCAGTTCCTGATGATCCATAGGCAATATCCCAAGTGCCTTTGGGAAATAGGTCTAATGCCTCATCCAATATGGCCTGCGCAGCTGTGATGGCCTTGTCGAACCGAGTACGGGTGAGCTCGCCATCTTTGAAGTACTTGGTGCTCCAAGAAACACTGCCCACTCGAAACGATGCCAACTGCTGTGATGTGTAACGACGACCCGTCACAAACTCGGTAGATCGCCCCCCAATGTCCACAACCAAACGCTTTTCGTCAGACTGTGGGAGCAAATGAGCCACTCCCTGATAGATCAGGCGAGCTTCTTCAAGACCAGGAATAATTTCGATGGGGTAACCCAAGATGTCTTGTCCACGCTGGACAAATTCTTGCCTGTTTTTCGCCTCACGCAAGGTTTGGGTGGCTACGGCACGCACATGCCGTTTTGGAAAGCCTTGCAAGCGTTCAGCAAAGCGCCCCAAGGCTTGCAACCCCGCCTGCATGGAGGATTCATCTAAACATTTTTCTTCATTGAGACCGGCACCCAAGCGCACCGTTTCTTTCAGATACTCAACTCTCTCGATGTGCCCGTTGCGGATTTTGCCGATTTCAAGTCGAAAACTGTTCGATCCAAGATCAACAGCAGCCAAAAGGGTTCCATCGTCCATGGTTTGAGTCTGTTAAGCGTTGAGATAAAAGTCAGGGCAGTGTGTCACAAAACATTTGAATTACACCGCACATATTCGTGACAAATGTCACTAAACTGTCACACAAGGTTCATAAAGTACGGGTTAGCCCGCATCAGCGGTGTCGTTTTAACTCGCAACTCAAGGACAAACTCCATGAAACGTGTTTTTTTGAAATCAGTAGCGGTCTCAGTCGCAGCTACCTTCTTTGCTGGCGCTGCCCTGGCTACCGACATCAACGGTGCAGGCGCAACTTTTCCTTATGCTGTCTACACCAAGTGGGCTGAAGCTTACAAAGCTGCCACTGGCAATCAAGTGAACTACCAAGGCATTGGTTCTTCGGGTGGTATCAAACAAATCAAAGCCAAAACGGTTGATTTTGGTGGCACAGATGCCCCTGTATCTGAAGCCGATCTCGACAAAGACGGAATGGTTCAGGTGCCCACCGTCATGGGCGGCATCACCATCGTGGTGAATCTTCCTGGTGTCAAATCTGGTGACGTCAAGCTTGATGGCGAAACCGCTGCCAATATTTTCCGTGGCGCTATCACCAAGTGGAACGATCCTGCCATTGTGGCCTTGAACAAGGGCTTGAATCTGCCTTCTACCGCCATCACCGTGGCTCATCGTTCAGACGGTTCGGGAACCACCTTTGGTTTTACCAACTACCTTGCCAAGCAGTCTATGGCGTTCAAGCGTGACGTAGGTGCAGGCAATACCGTGAACTGGCCCGCCAACGGCGTGGGTGGCAAAGGCAACCCTGGTGTTGCAGCCAACATTCAAAAAATTGCGGGTGCCATTGGCTATGTGGACATTGCTGACGCCATGAAGAACAACATGACGTTCGTGGCACTCAAAAACAAGGCAGGTAACTTCGTATTGCCTAGCCAAAAATCCGTCGCTGATGCTGCAGCTGGCGCCAACTTCAAGGTCAAAGGCATGGCTCCTGACCTGTTGGACCAAAGCCACAAAAATGCATGGCCCATTACTTCGGCAACTTTTGTAGTCGCCTATGAAAAGGGTGCCGACGCTGCCAAGCAAAAAGCGGTGGTGGATTTCTTTAAATGGTCGCTGAAGAACGGCGACAAAATGGCCGAAGAACTGGGCTTTGTGGCATTGCCCGAATCTGTGGTCAAAATGGTTGAGGCTGAATTGAATACCATCAAGTAAAGTTTGATGATTCGATGACTTGGGCTTGAGGAGTGATCTTCAAGCCCAGTCAATCAAGCGCTTTCTTCCAGAGCGTTTGATTGACTTTCAACGGTATAGATCCAGATTTTTAAGTGGTTCTCATGAATACAAACACTCCCGAAATCGACTTGCACGCCGAGCGTGTCAAGAAGTTTCGATCTCAAGATCGGCTGTTTCACTATTTGACTTTGTCACTTGCGTTTGTGGTGTTGGCCGCGTTGATGGGAACGCTTATTTCATTGGCGATCGAGGCTTATCCTTCGCTTTCACATTTTGGGGTTTCGTTTTTGTGGAGCAATGTTTGGAATGTCCCTGAAGAGATGTTCGGCGCCTTGCCTGCCATCTATGGAACGGTCATCACGTCCACCATCGCTTTGTTGATTGCGGTTCCCATTAGTTTTGGAATTGCGTTGTTTCTCACAGAAACTTGTCCGGCATGGCTGCGTCGTCCATTGGGTACCGCTATTGAGTTGTTGGCTGGTGTGCCATCCATTGTTTACGGCATTTGGGGACTATTTATATTTGCGCCTTTGTTTGCTGAATATGTCCAACCCCCACTGCAAAACGCCTTAGGCGACTTGCCTGTTATTGGTTCGTGGTTTGTTGGACCTCCTATTGGAGTGGGTATTCTCACCGCCAGTATCGTGTTGGCTTTGATGGTCATCCCGTTTATTGCCTCTGTGATGCGTGACGTGTTTGAAACTGTGCCGGAAGTGTTGAAAGAATCGGCTTACGGCTTGGGATGCACCACATGGGAAGTGGTGCGTCACATTGTGTTGCCTTACACCAAAGTAGGGGTCATTGGCGGGGTGATGTTGGGGCTGGGTCGTGCCCTTGGTGAAACCATGGCGGTCACGTTTGTGATTGGCAACTCCAACCGCATTTTGGGCAGTTTGTTCGCACCCGGAACTTCCATTGCTTCGACCTTGGCCAACGAATTTGGCGAGGCCGACCCTGGTTTGCATATTTCGTCCTTGTTTGCTTTGGGCTTGGTGCTGTTTTTGCTTACCTTCATTGTGCTGGCCATATCTCGTTGGCTGATTCGCCGCAGTGCCGGTGCTGATAGCGTTTGATCGATTGGGCAGCTGAGTATGAAAAATATGATTCTTTATCGCAAGCGCTTGTGGACTAACAAAATTGGTATCACCTTGTCCATGTTGGCCATGAGCTTGGGCCTCGTCGCATTGATGTGGATTTTGTGGACGCTGTTCTCCAAGGGGTTTTCAGCATTGGGAGCTGATTTTTTCACCCACGATACACCGGCGCCTGGTTCTGAGGGAGGCGGATTGCGCAATGCGATTGTCGGTAGCGGGATGATCTTGTTGGTTACCACCTTGGTCTCAACGCCCATTGGTATTTTGGCTGGCATCTATTTGGCCGAGTTTGGCAAAGTTTCTAAATTTGCATCCTTCACGCGGTTTGTCACGGACATCATGCTGTCGGCTCCTTCGATTGTGATTGGCTTGTTTGTGTACGCATTGTTTGTGGCCACCATGGGCGGTTTTTCAGGCTGGTCTGGTTCTGTTGCGTTGTCTTTGATCGCCATTCCTGTGGTCGTTCGAACCACCGAAAACATGCTCAAGTTGGTGCCGACCAGTTTGCGTGAAGCGGCTTTTGCACTGGGAGCCCCCCGTTGGAAGGTTTCTCTTTCGGTAAGCTTGCGTGCTGTCAAGGCCGGTGTGGTCACTGGTGTGCTACTGGCCATTGCACGCGTCACAGGCGAAA
>JBEDMU010000035.1:0-3344 GCA_041170945.1 Pseudomonadota bacterium | reverse complement strand
GTTAGGTAAACGGCGATGGCGGCAACCAGCCAGCCTGCGACTTCCATGTCCATCAGCGAGTCTCCTTGGTCGCCATTTGAGCACGAAGCGCATGCAACACTGGTGTGGTTTGTGGCATGACACCACGCCACCATTCAAATGCCTTGGCAGCTTGCTCAACCAGCATTCCCAACCCATCACGGGTTTGCAAGCAACCGCACTGTTTAGCCCATGCCATGAAGGGCGTATCAGTTGCCCCATACACCATGTCGTATGCCAACTCCGCTTGATCAAACAATTGGCGGGGAGGATTGAGCAGTTGCCCCTCTAGTCCCGCAGAAGTGGCATTGATGATGAGATCAAATCGGCTATTGGGCCAATGCTCAAAATCAACGACTTCGACTTGATTGGATAGTCCCATTTGTTGAACCATATCCATCGCTTTGGAATGGGTTCGGTTGGCCAGCACCAGGTGTTTGGGCTGATGCTCCAACAAGGGAACGAGCACACCACGTGCAGCGCCACCAGCCCCAACTAACAAAATACTTTTGCCTTGGATGGCCACCTGTGCATTGTTGACAATGTCACGACACAAGCCCCAACCATCGGTGTTGTCTGCCCACACTTCATGAGATTCAAATTTGAGGGTATTGGCAGCACCGGCCTCAAGCACACGGTTTGTCGAATGCGTCGCGTATGCCTGAGCTTGGGTTTTAAAGGGAACCGTGACATTGACGCCTTTGTAGCCCTCTTGTCGTAAGCGGTCAACGAACTTGTCGAATTGTTGCAACGGCACCAAATGCTTGACATATTGCATGTCTTGTCCTGTTTGTTGTGCAAACATTTGGTGAATCACCGGAGAGCGTGAATGCTCAATCGGATGACCTAAAACGGCGTATAAATCACTCAAAGAAGACCTCTCAAATACCAAGCGGCGCTAGCGTATTATTGAACACATGAACAAATTTCTGATACTTCACGGCGTCAACCTGAACATGTTTGGCAAGCGAGACCCGCATCATTATGGTACGGCAACGCTAGATGACATCAATTTGGCATTGGGTCAACTCGCCCATGATCTTGGTGTTGCGGTGGAATGTTTTCAAACCAATCATGAAGGCGTGATGATCGAAAAAATTCATGCCGCTCAGGCCGATGCCTCGCTCTCAGGAGTGGTCATCAATGCAGGTGCCTGGACCCACTACAGCTATGCGATTCGCGATGCACTGGCTATTTTGAACTGCCCCATCATCGAAGTTCACATGTCTGACGTTCATGCACGCGAGCCGTTTCGTCACCACTCATGTTTTGATGGGGTTGTTCAAAAACAAATCAGCGGCTTAGGCGTGAATAGCTATCTAGAAGGCTTAAAAGAAGCGTTGAAGCTTTCTCAAACCAACCCTGCACGCCCCAGTTGATGTGCCAACTCGACCGCGCTGGTGACCCCCATTTTTTCAAAAATATTGGCTCGGTGAAACTCAACGGTGCGGGGGGTAATGCCCAAATGATCGGCAATGTTTTTGTTGTAGTGACCTTGTAACAATTCTTGCAGCACCTCTTTTTCACGTGCGCTTAAATGTTCAAAAGCCACACGCAAACGCTGAAAACCTTGCTGTTCACTTTTAACTTGTAGTGCACTGCTGATCGCTTTTTCAACCCGATCAACCAGCACGTTGTTTTGAAAGGGCTTCTCCAGAAAGTCCCACGCACCGTTTTTCACTGCCGACACCGCCATCGACACATCTCCATGACCAGTCAAAAAAAGTACGGGCCACCAAACACCTTGTTCTTTGAGTTTTTCAAACACCGCCAGACCTGAAAGCGGCTCCATGCGAATATCGAGCACCACCACGGCAGCATCCCAGGCATGTACAGCAGCTACAGGGAGTGCATCTAAAAAAGCTTGACCATTGGCCCACGACTGAACCTGGTGCCCACGTGAGTCAAACAGCCACTCCAGTGCCTCGCGCATATCGGGGTCATCATCTACGATATGTATAGCGACAGGTTCACTCATGTTCATGCCCCTTCATGGGGTAATCGAATCACAAAACAAGCTCCACCCAGTGAATCTGAGCGAACCACCTCAATCGACCCTCGGTGCGCTTCAATCACCGAGCGAACAATCGACAGCCCCATGCCCATGCCACCCTCTTTGCGCGTGTAAAAAGCGTCAAAGATTTGCTCCCGCTCAGATTCTGTGACGCCCGGTCCGTTGTCTTCAAATTTGAGCTCTACAGCTTGATCGGTTGATTGCAAGGTCACATTGACTCGGGTCAAACGACCAGGCAATGCATGGGACCACTCGATGGAATTTTGAATCAAGTTTCGAAATGCGTGCTCCAGCAACGTCGAGTCGCCAAGCACCCACAGCGGTGTTTCAGGCAATTGCCATGTCAAATCTCGTAAGTTAAAAGAGGGGCGTAATCGTTGCCTAATCAGTTCTGGCAAATTGACGTGCTCTTGCTGCATTTCACGCTTGCGAGCAAAGGCGTTGATGCGTCGAATGATGTTTCCTGCCCGGTCAGCCATTTGTTGAATGCGGGCTACCACTGGACGAACCTCTTGCAAGGCAATATCTTGTTTTTCAAGTCTGTTTAACAAACCGGTGGCAAAGCCACTGAGCGCGCCTAAGGGCTGGTTGAGCTCGTGCGCCAATGTAGAAGCCACTTCCCCAACGGCCATGAGTCGACCCGACGCTTCCAACTGTCGTTGCTGTTGCTGAGAAACACGCTCCATGCGTTTTCGTTCGCTGATATCAAGGACCGAACTCATCCACCCCCATTGCTGTCCGCCTGCTGAATACAAAGGTGCCTCGTGTACCAATACATCGACCATCTGACCGTTCTTGTGCTGAAAGGTGACTTCTAACCCTTGATCAGAAGTGCCCGATTGCCGGATGTCTCGATGCATGGCCTCAATTTCATTGATTTGATTCAGTGGCCAATACGGCAATGGTGCCTGCTTGCCCAAGAGCTCGGATTCGCTGTACCCCACCATGTCGCAAAAGGCCTGGTTCACGTAAATAATTCGCCCTTGCATGTCCCAAGCACGCAAGCCAGTCGTGACCGAATTTTCCATGGCTTGACGCAATGCCATCTCATCGTGCAAAGCAGCTTGAACCTGCTGTCTTTTTCGCAAGTCTTGACGCAATACATACAGACTTAACAACATGCCCAGCAAAGCCACCAAGGCTGAAGCGGTTAGCAATCGGGGGGCCCAAGGTTGCGTGGTTCCGGTACTCTCAACATCCAATGCAAAGTCAAAACCTGGCAAATTGATGTAAACGCGGTAGGTGGTGAGTGGACCGGCTGGGTTGTTAGGAACCACTTGGGTCGAATCTAGCTGCAGCGTCACCCGATGCG
>JBEDMU010000034.1:0-9423 GCA_041170945.1 Pseudomonadota bacterium | reverse complement strand
CGATACCCGTTGGCCCAGGGTCCGGGTGTTTGCGCATCTCGATCCACAAACCATCACGGTGTATTTGGACACCTCGGGCGAATCACTGTTCAAGCGCGGATGGCGTGAAGACAAGGGCGATGCCCCTTTGAAAGAAACCTTGGCTGCGGCCATGATTGCTGCCTCTGGATGGGATCCTCAGGGCGACATGCCACTTTACGACCCTTGTTGTGGCAGTGGCACCATAGCCATTGAGGCGGCTCAAATGGCCATCAACTTGGCCCCTGGTTTGCAACGCCGATTTGGCTTTGAGAATTTGTTGCCGCACGATGCGCGCTTGTGGCAAGCCATGCGCAGCGAAGCCCAAGCGGCCATTCAAACGCCCAAAGCCATCAAGGTGTTTGCCAGCGACGTGTCGCATCGAATGGCCGACTTTGCGCAACGCAACGCACAGCGTGCGGGCGTCACGGCAGCTCTTCAAATTCGCGCAGGCGACGCGTTGCAGCGCATGCCACCCACCGAGCGACCAGGCGTGTTGTTGCTCAACCCGCCTTATGGTGAGCGCATTCAGGCAGCGGGTGTGGCGGGGCGTTCGTATCGAGACCAAGCGGTCGTTGATTCCTCTGACGATTCTGCAGCATCGTCGCAGTTCTTTGAAAAGTTGGCCGCTCATTGGAAGTCTCACTTTGGCGGGTGGACCGCTTGGATGTTGAGCCCCGACCCCAAGCTACCTGGCCAAATGCGTTTGCGTGAAACGCGACGAGTCCCCATGTGGAACGGCCCCATTGAATGCCGGTTGTGGCGATTTGATATTTCTGCACGTGTGCCGCGCCCAGCGTCTGAATCCTCTGGGTCATGAGCGAACGCGCGGTGGTGATTGATACCAACATTGTGTTGGACTTGTGGGTCTATGACGATCCTCGTTATCACGTGCTGTTGCAGGCTTGGCCCACGAATTGGCGTTGGATTTGGACCGCATCCATGCGCGAAGAGTTGCGGCGGGTCCTCGACTACCCGCACATCGCTGCTAGGCGTGAACAACGCTCACGTTCTGTCATTGAGGTGTTGGGGTGGGCTGACGAAAAAATTGAATGCGTCCCCGAAGCGTTGCGCGCCCCCTTTGTTTGCAAAGATCCCGACGACCAAAAGTACATCGATTTGGCGGCAGCCCATCAAGCAGTTTTGCTGAGCAAAGACAAGGCGGTTTTGTCCATGAAAAGGCGCATGGAACGTTTGAATGTCGATATTCGTTCGTTGCCCTGAACTTTTTTGGTGAACCTACTCAGCGTGACGAGCGCGTTGAAGCAGACCAGTAAGGGCAGCATGAACGCTAGACAAGCGAACTTGCTGGCGGGAGCTTTCATCGAACTGAAAACGTTGGGCTTCTAACAAGCTGTTCGGTCCAGCCCAAGCCAACCAAACTGTGCCTACGGGTTTTGTGGCTGAGCCACCGGTCGGACCCGCAATACCCGTGACGCCAATGGCCCAATCGGTTTGTGCCGCGCTGCGAGCGCCAGCCGCCATCGCCAGTGCCACGGGCTCGCTCACAGCTCCGTGCATTTCAATCAAATCGCCAGGCACCAGCAGGTCCTCTTGTTTGGCGGCGTTGGAGTAGGTGACATAACCACGCTCAAACCACAGGCTAGAGCCCGATAACTCGGTGCAATGTGCAGCTATGAGCCCTCCCGTGCAACTTTCAGCGGTGCTCAAGGTGAGTTGATGGGTGGTGAAGTGTTGAGCGACCTCGTGGACCGAACGCATCAACGACGCATCAAACGCTTGCCAGATGGGGATGGATTCAGAGGACACGCCACAGCTCCAAGCCTAACCACCAAACCAAGCCAGCCAAAGCCGCAGCCACCAGATCGTCAAACATAACGCCCCATCCACCACGGGCTCCCATTCCTTTGAAGGCCTGATCGGCCCATGCCACGGGCCCAACTTTGACGCTGTCAAACAATCGAAAAAGCACAAACAGCGGCAACTGATCTTGCCAAGAACTGGCAGAAGCCAGCCACAGCAACGCCCAAAACGCCACCACCTCATCCCAGACCATGTGGCTTGAATCGCAAATGCCCATGTGTTGAGCGGTGACCGTGCTGGCCCACCAGCCAAGCAAATAAGCCACCACCAGAAGGAGCCACATTCCGGGTGCTCCCAGTGATGGAAGCAGCGGCGAGATCAGCCACACGTATGCGGCCCAAGCCCACAGGGTCCCCACGGTGCCGGGTGCTTTGGGCGACAAACCAGAGCCCAACCCCAAGGCCACGCAATGGGCAGGGTGTTTCAGCATGAATGACAGAGTCGGACGAGTCATGGGCGTGCTTTATGGTGAGAAGTGATCGTAGCCACGAAGTGACAAGGTAACGGCTTGCCCTGCGCTCAACCAGCGCAACCCCTGCTCGGCGGACATCGATCCAATGCGCGTGAGTGGCGTGTTAAGTTCTTCAGCCAAAGCCGCTAAGGCTGAGCGATGATGAACGGGGGCGGTCAACAACAACTCGTAGTCGTCGCCTCCCGATAACGCCAGCTTCCATTGCTCTTCCAAAGGCAAGGCCAGAAGCTCGTCACTCAGCGGCAATGCATCCAAATTCACGGTCGCGCCTAACTGGCTGGCCTTGAGTATGTGTCTCAAATCACCGGCCAAGCCATCGCTCACGTCCATGCAGGCATGCGCCAAGGTGCGCAAGCGCAAACCCAGTTCAATCCGAGGGGTTGGGCGTTCCAGTCGAGCGCGTGCGTCTGCAGACACAGGGCGCGATGCTTGCAATTGTGCAAGAGCCCATGCGGCGTCACCCAAAGTGCCGCTGACCCACACATCATCACCGGCCTTGGCAGTCGAGCGCCGCAAGGCCAGCTGAGCAGGCACCTCGCCAAACACCGTGATACAAATATTCAATGGTCCCCGCGTGGTGTCGCCACCGATCAATTCACAGCCGTGCTGATTGGCCAGGGCCCACAGCCCCTCGGCAAAACCTGCCAACCATGATTCATCGAGGTCGGGCAAGGCCAAAGCCAGGGTCAAGGCGCGCGGACGGGCGCCCATGGCGGCCAGATCACTCAAATTCACGGCCAGGGCCTTATGCCCTAGAGCTTGTGGGTCAACATGTGGCAAAAAATGACGGCCTGCAACCAACATATCGGTGGAAACGGCCCATTGCATGCCTTCTGCCAATGACCCCAGCAAGGCGCAATCGTCGCCCACCCCCAGTGCCGCATCGTGGCATGGACGCAAAAAATAGCGAGCAATCAGGTCGAATTCACCCATGAAGGCATTATCGTTGGGTTGTCGAAACCTTTTACACTTGAGATATCTGCCCTTTCAAGGGTCGGGTGTTGTTCAAAAATACATTCAGGGAGACCCACATGACCACTTACCGCATCGCCCCGTCGATTTTGTCGGCCGACTTTGCCCGTTTGGGTGAGGAAGTTCGCAACGTCATTCATGCTGGCGCCGACTGGATTCACTTTGACGTGATGGACAACCACTACGTGCCCAACCTCACGTTTGGCCCCATGATTTGTTCTGCTGTCAAACCCCATGCAAAAAAAGCCGACGGTACCCCTGTGCCCATTGACGTGCACCTCATGATTCAACCCGTCGATGCCTTGGCGGCTAGCTTCATTGAGGCTGGGGCCGACTTGGTGAGCTTTCACCCCGATGCCTCGGCGCACGTGCATCGCAGCATTCAAGCCATCAAGGCCAAGGGTTGCAAAGCAGGTCTCACCTTCAACCCAGCCATGCCGCTTGACGTACTCGATTGGGTTATCGATGACATCGATCTGATCCTGATCATGAGTGTCAACCCCGGTTTTGGCGGTCAAAGTTTTATTGACTCTGCCCTGCGCAAAGTCGAGGCTGCACGCAAACGCATCGAAGCTTCTGGCAAAGACATTCGCTTGGAAGTCGATGGTGGCATCAAGGCCGACAACATTCGTCGCGTGGCCGATGCCGGTGCCGACACCTTTGTGGCGGGCAGTGCCATTTTCGGCAAGCCCGATTACAAAGCAGTCATCGATCAAATGCGGCAGGCCCTGGCATAAGGCATCTCAGGAATATTTGTGATCACCGAGCAACAATTTCACCAACTGGCACAACAGGGTTACAACCGAGTTCCTTTGGTTTCGCAGGCGTTCGCCGACCTCGAAACCCCTTTGTCGTTGTATCTCAAGCTGGCCCAATCTGAAGCGGGCGGTCAGCGCAGCTTTCTGCTCGAATCGGTGGTGGGGGGCGAGCGCTTTGGCCGCTACAGCTTCATTGGCTTGCCTGCTAGGGTGTGGTTGCGCTCTTCAGGGTTTGGTGAACACGCAGTCACCGAGGTGCTCGATGGCGATACCGTGATCGAAACGGCTGCCGGTAATCCGCTGGATTTTGTGGCTCACTATCAGGCCCGTTTCAAGGTGGCCTTGACCGACGATTTGCCTCGTTTTTGTGGCGGTTTGGCGGGCTATTTTGGCTACGACACGGTGCGTCACATCGAAAAAAAATTGCAGCGCAGCTGCCCGCCAGATCCACTGGGCTTGCCCGACATTTTGTTGCTCCAAACCGAAGAAGTGGCGGTCATCGACAACCTGAGCGGTCGCTTGTATTTGATTGTCTATGCCGACCCTGGCCAAGCGGGCGATTACCAACGCGCACAAGCACGTTTGTCGCAATTGCGGGCTCGCTTGCAAACATCGGTGGCGCAACCGCCCATGGGGCCTATGGCCAAAACCGAAGTGGTGCACGAACGCACCCAGCAAGACTTTGAAGCGGCTGTCTTGCAGGCCAAGCAACTCATTGAAGGTGGCGATTTCATGCAACTGGTGATTGGCCAGCGCATGCACAAAACGTTTGAAGGACCTCCATTGAGTCTGTATCGGGCCTTGCGTTCGCTCAATCCCAGCCCCTACATGTATTTTTATGACTTTGGTGACTTCCATGTGGTGGGCGCATCGCCCGAGATTTTGGTTCGTCACGAACGCACCCCCGAAGGAGCCAAGGTCACCATACGCCCATTGGCTGGCACTCGGCCAAGAGGCGCTACGCCCGAAGCCGATCGCTTGGCTGAAGAAGAGCTTCTGGCCGATCCCAAAGAGCGTGCCGAGCACGTCATGCTCATCGATTTGGCACGCAATGACATTGGACGCATTGCCAAGCTTGGCAGTGTCAAAGTGACCGAAGCTTTTGTCATTGAACGTTACAGCCACGTGATGCACATTGTGAGCAACGTCGAAGGGTTGCTACGCGATGGCATGACCCACATGGATGTGCTTAAGGCCAGTTTTCCTGCTGGCACGCTCACGGGTGCGCCCAAGGTACACGCCATGGAAGTCATCGATCGCCTAGAGCCCACCAAGCGAGGGGTGTATGGCGGGGCTTGTGGTTACATCAGTTATGCAGGCGACATGGATGTGGCCATTGCCATTCGCACAGGCGTCATTCAAAACGGAACGTTATATGTGCAAGCAGGCGCCGGTGTGGTGGCCGATTCGGTGCCCGAGGCCGAGTGGAACGAAACCAGACACAAAGCGCGCGCGTTGATTCGTGCCGCTGAATTGCTTGAAACAGGACTGGAGTGAGCCGATGAAGACCCACCCCAAATTGCTGGTCATCGACAACTACGACAGCTTTACCTATAACCTGGTTCAATATTGTGGCGAACTGGGCGCTCAGGTTGAAGTGGTGCGCAACGACGAAGTCACCGTCAACGATGTTCGGGCCCGACGTCCCGATTTGCTCATGGTGTCGCCGGGCCCTTGCTCACCCAACGAAGCTGGCATTTCGGTGCAGGCCATTCGAGAGTTGGCGGGTGTGCTGCCCATCTTGGGCGTGTGCTTGGGCCACCAAAGCATTGGTGCCGCATTTGGTGGACGCATCGTCAAGGCCAAAGAACTCATGCATGGCAAAACCAGCGTTATCACCACCACCAGGTTGGGGGTGTTTGAAGGCTTGCCGCGTCAATTCACGGTGAACCGATACCACTCGTTGGCCATTGAGCGCGAAACCTTGCCTGCCGAATTGCAGGTCACAGCATGGACCGACGACGGCGAAATCATGGGTGTGCGCCACAAAACCTTGCCTATCGAGGGTGTGCAGTTTCACCCCGAATCGGTGCTCAGCGAGTATGGGCACGAGTTGTTGGCCAATTTTTTACGCATGGCTTGAGTGAGCTGATTGCGTTTGGAGCCTTTCATGTCGATCACGCCTCAAGAAGCCCTGCAACGTGCCATTGAACACCGTGAAATTTTTCACGATGAAATGCTGCACCTCATGCGCATGATCATGAAGGGAGAGATGTCGCCCGTCATGATCGCGGCCATCACCACAGCCCTTCGTGTCAAAAAAGAAACCATCGGCGAAATCAGCGCCGCTGCCATGGTGATGCGTGAGTTTGCAACGCCAGTGCACATCGCCGACCGCACACACTTGGTCGATATTGTGGGTACCGGAGGAGACGGCTCCAGCACCTTCAACATCAGCACCTGCTCCATGTTGGTCGCTGCCGCTGCCGGCGCGCGTGTCAGCAAGCATGGGGGACGCAGTGTGTCTAGCAAGTCGGGCAGTGCCGATGTGTTGGAACAACTGGGGATCAACATTTCGTTGACGCCGCAGCAAATTGCCGATTGCGTGGGTCAGGTGGGTTTGGGCTTCATGTTTGCGCCCAACCACCATCCAGCCATGAAAAATGTGGCTCCAGTTCGCAAAGAGCTGGGTGTGCGCACTCTGTTCAATATTTTGGGTCCCTTAACCAACCCGGCCTCAGCCCCCAACATCTTGATGGGGGTGTTCCACCCCGATTTGGTGGGCATCCAAATTCGGGTGCTCGAGCGCTTGGGGGCCGAGCATGCCTTGGTGGTGTACGGCCGCGATGGCATGGATGAAATCACCTTGGGTGGGTCGACTTTGGTGGGCGAGCTGCGCAACGGTCGCATCCGCGAATACGAGATTCATCCCGAAGATTTTGGCTTGCGCATGGCAGGTCAGCGCGCCTTAAAAGTGGAGACGCCCGAGCAATCGATGGCGATGCTGATGTCGGTGTTGCACGGAGAGCCTGGTGCAGCCTCCGACGTCGTGGCGCTGAATGCGGGTGCTGCTCTGTATGCGGCCAACGTGTCGCCTGACTTGGCCGTGGGCATTGAACAAGCACGGGCCGCTTTGGCCAGTGGAGCGGCTCTGCGCAAGTTAGAAGAATGGCGCGCTTTCTGTACGGCTGCCAAGGCGTGACATGGCGGCTGACATTCTGAACACCATTGTGGCCACCAAGTATCAAGAGGTGGTGGCGGCCAAGCAAAGAGTGCCGATGTTGGCTTTGCGTGCGTTGGCCGAGCAAGCCTTGCCCGTGAGGCCATTTGCCCCCGCTATTGTGAGTCGGGTGCAGCAGGGCAAGCACGCGGTCATTGCCGAGGTCAAAAAAGCCAGCCCCTCCAAGGGCCTGTTGCGCGATCCATTTGAACCAGCGGCCATTGCCAGCAGTTATGCAGCTCACGGAGCCACCTGTTTGTCGGTGCTCACCGATGTGCAGTACTTTAAGGGTTGCGAACAGTACCTTCAGCAAGCTCGGGCTGCTTGCGCTTTGCCTGTCATCCGCAAAGACTTCATGGTGGACGAATACCAAGTGTTGGAAGCGCGAGCCATGGGGGCCGATGCCATTTTGCTAATTGCCGCCTGTTTAGACGATGCCCGCATGGTTGCATTCGAGAGTTTGGCCATGGAGTTGGGCTTGTCTGTGTTGGTCGAGGTGCACGACGAGCACGAAATGGAGCGTGCCCTTCAGTTGCGCACCCCGCTGGTGGGGGTCAATAACCGCAACCTTCGCACCTTTGAGGTCGACGTGGGCTTGAGCGAGCGATTGCGCGACCTCTGTCCAGCCGATCGGGTCATCGTTGCCGAATCGGGTATTTCTTCGTCTACTGAGGTCGTGCGTTTGCGAGGTCGCGGGGTTCACGCCTTTTTGGTGGGCGAGGCCTTCATGCGCGCGCCCAGTCCAGGGCAAGCCCTTGAGGCGTTGTTTCCTCAGGAATAAGTGCTGACGCCGATGAACCGTTGGCCTGTGGTCGATGATGCCCCTGCTTGGGCTGAGGTGTTGGAACCTTTTTTGCTCAGCTCGCATGCCCGCCGGTTGCGTGAACGATTGCAAGAACGGCTAGACGCTGGCGCACCCATTTATCCACCCGACCCCTTGAGGGCCTTGCGCATGTGTGAGCCACATCGGGTGCGGGTGGTTATCGTGGGACAGGACCCCTACCACCAACGGGGTCAAGCCAATGGGTTGGCTTTTTCGGTGGCCAGTGGCGTGCCAATGCCGCCCTCCTTGAGAAACATCTTGAGCGAAGTCATTCGCACCCAAGGGCACACCTTGATCGCTGGCGGTGACTTGACCCCATGGGCTGAGCAAGGGGTGTTGTTGCTCAATACATGCCTGACGGTCGAGGACTCGAGTCCCGGTGCACACGCTGGATGGGGTTGGGAAGTACTCACTTCAAATATTTTTCGTCATGTGGCGCAACAGCCGGGTCCGGTCGTGTTCATGCTGTGGGGTGCTCATGCGCAACGTGGGGTCGAGGACTTGGATTTGTCCCGGCACTTGGTGCTTCGTTCCAACCATCCGTCGCCGTTGGCCGCCCGCCGTCCACCGGTTCCCTTTGTGGGCAACGGGCATTTTGAGCGGGCCAATGCTTGGTTGGTTTCTCGGGGTCAGGCTCCCATAGAGTGGTGATCCGCTCGTGATGGTAGAAATCGTTTGTCAACCCTCTGTTCAGCTGCCATAAATTCGTGGCATAATGTAAGGCTCGTTGCGGAGGGGTGCCCGAGTGGCTAAAGGGGGCAGACTGTAAATCTGTTGGCTTACGCCTACGTTGGTTCGAATCCAACCTCCTCCACCAACTGAAAGAATGCTGCTTGCATAAGCGTGATACAAGCGATCGATTGCCTGCTCGAGGGGCGATCGGGCTGGTGTAACGCGGTTCCTGTTGGCGGGAGTAGTTCAATGGTAGAACCTTAGCCTTCCAAGCTAATGACACGGGTTCGATTCCCGTTTCCCGCTCCATTCCTTCAGGTGAAAAACGAAAAGGTTTTCGGCCCGTTGTGCGTTGTGCAGCAGGTCAATGTCGCCCATGTGGCTCAGTGGTAGAGCACTCCCTTGGTAAGGGAGAGGTCGCGGGTCCGATTCCCGCCATGGGCACCACAGTTTGTTTGTTTTATCGATATCTCACTCCGGAGTCAACAAAATGGCAAAAGGCAAGTTTGAGCGGACCAAGCCGCACGTGAACGTTGGAACGATTGGTCACGTTGACCATGGCAAGACGACCCTGACGGCGGCTATTACGACGGTGTTGGCCACGAAGTTTGGTGGTGAAGCGAAGGCTTACGACCAGATTGATGCGGCGCCTGAAGAGAAGGCACGTGGTATTACGATTAACACGGCGCACGTGGAATACGAGACGGCTAACCGTCACTATGCG
>JBEDMU010000033.1:0-2776 GCA_041170945.1 Pseudomonadota bacterium | reverse complement strand
CAAGTGCCCACCGACGGTGACACGTCATGGGTGGCCTTAGGCGCGGCTCGCTTGGGCCAAACACGCCTCATCGACAACATCAGGTTTTGATGACTTCACGTGTGGGGTCGCGCGACATCAGCTGCGCCACCGCTTGTGCAGGCGTTATACGGGCATCAAGCAAGGCCACCACGGCGCGGGTAATGGGCATATCCACCCCGGCAGATTCGGCTCGTTTGGCCACCGTCCGGGCGCTGTAAACGCCTTCGGCCACCTGTCCCAGGCTTTGTACCGCTTGTTCAGCACTCAGGCCTTGCGCCAACAACAACCCCACCTTGCGGTTGCGCGACAACTCACCCGTTGCGGTGAGCACCAAATCGCCCAAACCCGATAAGCCCATGAAGGTGTCGCGATCGGCACCCAACGCCACGCCCAGTCGCGCCATTTCGGCCAATCCACGGGTGATCAGCGCTGCACGGGCGTTCAGTCCCAGCTGCAAGCCATCGCACAAACCAGTGGCAATGGCCAAGACGTTTTTCACGGCCCCACCCACCTCAACGCCCACCCAATCGGCGTTGTCGTACACGCGCAAAGCCTCAAAATGAAACGCCTCGATCATGGCTGCACGCACCTGAGCATGCGGGCTGGCGGCCACCACTGCTGTGGGCAACCCACGTGCCAGTTCTAGAGCGAAACTGGGGCCACTCAACACACCTGCCTGCACAGCTGGCGCTGCTTCGGCACACACCTCGTGCCCCATCAGGCCACTCAAATCTGCGCCTTGCGGCGCTTCAAAGCCCTTGCAAATCCAGATAACGGGGCGATGCACATGGTGCAGTTGCGTCAACGTTGAACGCAAGCCCGCCATGGGTGTACCCACCACCACCAAATCGGCTTGAGCCGCCAATTCGCGCAACTCGTTGACATCGGTGTGAATGGGAGTGAGCGAACGTGGAAATTCAACACCCGGCAAGTAACGCTGGTTGGTGCGTTGGGCGCATAAAGTGGCTGCTTGTTCGGCCGTGCGCGTCCACAGCAACACCTCGTGCTTTTGTGCGGCGTGCACTGCCAAAGCAGTGCCCCACGCACCGGCGCCAATCACCAGCAGGTTCATGCTGCGGGCTGTGCCTCTTGCTGGGCCTGAGCCACACGAGCTTCGTACATGGCCTGAAAATTAATTTCGTTCATGTGAACCGGTGGGAAGCCACCACGGCTGACCACGTCGGCCACGTTGGCACGCAAATAGGGGAACACAATTTGCGGACATGCAATGCCCAAAATGGGACTCATTTGATCTTCGGGGAGGTTGCGAATTTCAAAAATGCCGGCCTGTTTGCATTCGCACAAAAACACGGTGCGGTCGCCCATTTGCGAATGGGCAGTGGCGGTGACGCACACCTCATACACGCCCTCTGCAACCGCTTTGGCCTCGATACCCAACTGAATATCAAGGTTGGGTTGTTGTTGCTCAAGCAAAATTTCGGGTGAGTTGGGTTGTTCGAGCGAGGCTTCCTTGAGGTACACGCGCTGAATTTGAAACACAGGAGTTTGGTCGGGGGTTTGGTCGGACATGAAAGCTCTCGCTAGGGGTTGAAAGGGGTGGCTGTTGAAACGCCACTCCCTGTGAAATATAAATTAGGCCGATTGCAGCAGGGGCACCAGGCCGCCGGCCTTATCGAGTGCCATCAGGTCATCACAGCCCCCCACATGGGTGGAGCCAATAAAAATTTGCGGTACCGTGCGACGCCCGGTGGTGGACATCATGGTTTCACGAGCGGCAGGATCCTGATCGACTCGAATCTCTTCAATTTGAGTGACCCCACGTTGAGCCAGCAATTGCTTGGCACGAATGCAATAGGGGCAAACTGCGGTGGTGTACATGCGAACAGCAGCAGTCATGATTTAGGCTCCACGTTTAACAGGCAAATTGGCAGAACGCCATGCAGACATGCCACCCTTGAGGGTGAAAACTTTTTCGTAACCTTGCTTGCGGGCCAGCATGACCGCGCGATTGGAGCGCATGCCCGAGGCACACACCATGATCACTGGCATGGATTTGTCTTTGGCGTACACGCCCAAATTTTTGTCGAGTTGATCAAGCGGCACATTGTGCGCACCTGCCACATGCCCGGCAGCATGCTCGGCGGGACTGCATACATCGACCACCACCGCTTTTTCTTTGTTGATCATTTGTACCGCTTGTTGCACGTTGATATCGCTGCCCTTGGGCGCATTGGCCAAACCAGGCCAAAACAACATCACCGCCGACATGATGGCGGTCAGCACCAACATCCAGTTTTCAAGCAAAAAATCCACGCCAATTTCTCCTAAGCGAAACGTTGATTTTCCCACATCCGCAACCATTCTCCGCACCCAGCCCGTCAATCCCACGCAAGGGCTGCGCTCTACAATCGAAGTTTGGTTATTTTTCTCAGGGCTTGCCATGTACAAACTCGTTCTCATTCGCCACGGCGAATCCACTTGGAACCTCGAAAATCGCTTCACCGGCTGGACCGATGTCGACCTAACCCCCACGGGCGTGAGCCAGGCCATGTCGGCGGGTCAGCTGCTCAAAGCCGAAGGCTACGAATTTGACGTGGCCTACACCAGTGTGCTCAAACGGGCCATTCATACCCTTTGGTATGCGCTTGACGCCATGAACTGCACCTGGTTGCCGGTGGTCAAAAGCTGGCGCTTGAACGAACGTCACTACGGCGCGCTACAAGGCCTGAACAAAACCGATATGGCCAAACAATACGGCGACGAGCAAGTGCTGATTTGGCGTCGCAGCTACGAC